>JAJNDL010000250.1 GCA_021156385.1 Moraxellaceae bacterium
GAAGCGGTGATCGCCAATGACGGCACGCTCGTCGCCGATGCCAAGTCCGATGGCGTGGCCTCGGCCTACGGCATCCGCATCGACTGGCTGGGCAGCGATGCCCGCGTCGAGAACACCGGCACCATCCACGCCAACGGCAACGCGCTCGGCCAGTCCTATGCCGTGTATGCCAACTCCGGCAGCGGCACGGTGTTCAACAGCGGCACCATGCTGGCCGGCGTCTACCTCGGCGCCGACAGCGAGAAGGACGATTCGCTGTTCGTGCGCAACTACGACGGCCACGGCATCTCGCTGGTCAACGCCGGCAGCATCACCACGCTGATCGACAGCCCCAGCTATGTGGGTGGCGACTACACCCAGCTGGCCGGCGGCATGCTCGGCTTCGCGGTGCGCGACCTGCAGCACTACGGTCGCATCGACGTGGCCGGCACCGCCGACTTCAGCGCCGGCAACGCGCTCTCGGTGCAGGTCGACCCGGTGCACAAGTTCGTGGCCGGTGACGTGCTGCACAACGTGATCGCGTCCGACGACCTCGTCGCCGACGGCTTCACGGTCACCGACAACAGCGTGTTCTGGACCTTCGCCCCGCGCATCGAGGGCGCCTATGTCGACCTCGTGGTCGGCTACGTTGCCCCCGAAGCGGCCGTGGCCGGTTCCGGCCTCAACATCTCGGCCACCCTCTCCGGCCTCGTCGATTACGTGATTGCCGAAGGCGAATACGGCAAGTACGGCACGCTGGCCGCCGCGCTCAACAGCGCCAGCACGGCGGACGCCGCTGCCGACGTGCTCGAGCACGTCGCTCCGGTACTGACCGCCGGTGCTGCCCAGGCCATGCGCATGGCCGGCAGCGGTGCGGCCAACGCCATCGGCACGCGCCTCGCGGAAACGCGCGGTGCCGCCTCCGGTGACGTGGCACGCGATGGTGCCGTGTGGGTCAAGCCCTTCGTGGGCAAGGCCGAGCAGGACGACGCCAATGGCGTGAGCGGCTACGAGGCCGACAGCGACGGCGTGGTGGTCGGCATCGACGCCAACCTCACCGACGCCTGGCGTGCCGGCGTGGCGCTGGCCAGCGCGACCAGTGACGTGGAGTCGCGTATCTCCGGTGTGGAGGTCGAGACGACGCAGCTCACGGTGTACGGCTCCTACGCCATGGACGAGCGCACCGCGCTCGACCTCAGCGCCAGCATGGGCATGCACGGCTACGACGGCCGCCGCCTGGCCATCGACGGTTCCACGGCACTGTCCGACTTCGACGGCACGCAGCTTGCGCTGGGCGCGCAGTTCTCGCGCAGCTACAAGCTCGGCAGCAGCACGACGCTGATTCCGTCGCTGGGGCTGCAGCTCCGTCAGGCCACGCTGGATGCCTACTCCGAAACCGGTGCCGGCATCTACAACCTGAACGTGCAGGAAGCGCAGGAAGACTCCTTCCTGATCGCCGCCAAGGGCACGCTCGAGCAGAAGCTGGGCAAGGGTATCTTCCTGGCCAGCTTCGGCGTGGCACACGACAGCGTGGATGTGGCCAGCGCCACGGCTTCGCTGTCCGGCAACGGTCCCACCTTCGTCACCAACGGCATCGAACCCGATGCCCTGGTGCTGACGGGCGGGCTCGGCTACCGCTACGTGACCGGCAAGAACCTGGAGATCGACGCGAGCTACGACTTCGAAGGTCGCGACGGTTTCGAGGGGCAGACCGCGTCGCTGCGCTTCAAGCTACCGTTCTGAGTTGTTCCGCAGGGAAACAGGGCGCCGCATGGCGCCCTGTTTTTTTGTGGGCACGCATCGTGCGGAAGCTCCGCACGCGCCGGAAGATTAAAAAATTGCTGAGCTTTCCTGTTGGGAAAGTTCTAGTAAAATCGCCACTCAGTTCTGCCGTTTCATGCCGTACGGAGTGAGGGGTGCCGTCTCGCCGCGGCTTTCACGAGCCTGCAGGAACAGACGAAAGGACGGGTTGCCTGCCGAAAGAATCGCGTGGCCTGGCACCGTGCCGGCGTCTCCTGTGCGAAAATAGATTTCCGCAAAATGCCGCAGAGAAACGAGTTGTCTGCGGTCACTAAAGAAATAGAAGAACCTATGCATTCTGTTACGCATGTCGGCGGCGCCTCGCGGCGGCGCCTCCTGATCCTCGACGATGACGCCCTGGTCGGCTCCACACTGCAGCGCATGGTCGTGCGACACGGCCTCGAGGCCTGCAGCGTCACTACCGTCGGTGAGTTCCTCCGACTGCTCGAGGAGTGGCATCCCGACATCCTGTGTCTTGACCTCATGATGCCGGGCATGGACGGCATCGAGGTGATCCGCCTGCTCGGCGACAGTCACCTCCGCGCCCAGGTGATCATCACCAGCGGTGTCGAGAGCCGCATTCTGCACGCTGCGGAGCGTTCCGCGCTGGCGCACGGCATCAATCTCCTGGGTGTCCTCGCGAAGCCGTATGCGGTAGGTGAACTGCGCCAGCTCCTTGCGCGTGCGGTGGACTCTGCCGACGGTGCGGACCGTGCGACCGGCGCCGCGTGTCCGGCGGCGCGGAGCGAATCGCCGGACGCGGCGGCCGCCGGGACGGAGTCCGCTCCGCTGACTGCCGACGACCTGCGCTGCGCGCTCGAGCGTGGCGAGATCGGCCTGGCCTTCCAGCCCAAGCTGGACTGCCGCTCGGGCGGGCTCGTCGGCTTCGAGGCGCTGGCGCGCTGGCAGCATCCCGACCGTGGCAGCATCGGCCCCGACGTCTTCGTGGCGCTGGCCGAGAGTTGCGGCCTGATAGACCTGCTCACCTGCGAAATCACTGACCAGGCGCTGCTGTGGCTGTCGGGGCTGGCACGCCGCTGGGACGGCAGCGAGCAGATGCGCCAGCAGCTCGCGCAGGCACGCCTCTCGCTCAACGTCTCGGCGCTTTCGCTCGGCAATGCCGCGCTCTTCCTGCGCATTGCCGAGCACTGCCGCGCGCTCGGCGTGGCCCCGCAACGCGTGGTACTGGAGGTGACCGAGTCCAGCGCCATGCAGGACGCCACGACCGCGCTGGACAACCTCACCCGCCTGCGCCTGCAGGGCTTCCACCTTTCCATCGACGACTTCGGGACCGGCTATTCTTCGATGGTGCAGCTCGTCAAGCTGCCGTTCTCCGAGCTCAAGATCGACAAGAGCTTCGTGATGACGGCAGCCGCCTCCGAAGAATCGCGCGCCATCATCCGCTCCGTCGTCGACCTCGGGCGCAGCCTCGGCATGACGACCACGGCCGAGGGCGTGGAGGATGCGTTCGCACTGCAATATTTGAAGGAACTGGGCTGCGATCACATGCAGGGTTACCTGTTGTCCCGGCCGCTGGCACCGGATGCCGTGATTCCATGGCTGCGTACGCGGGAGGCGCAGCACTGACGACGGCCGTCCGCCCCGGCGCGATGGCGCGGAATGCGTGACATTCCGGGAGGGCAGGGCATGGTGACCGGAGCGGCAGAGGCGGAGCAGCAGAAGCGATGGCTCAGGGTCGCTGTCGCCGGCCTGCTGGGGATCATCGTCCTCTGGAGTGCGGGCAGCGGGAACGCGCCGGAGCTGGGCGTCTGGTACGTGCCCGTGGTGGTGCTCGCCCATTTCCAGGACAGCCGGCCGTTCATATTCCGCATCACCCTGCTGGCCCTGCTCGCGCTCTGGTTCGGCTGCTTCTGGTCCGCGCCACCGGA
>JAJNDL010000251.1 GCA_021156385.1 Moraxellaceae bacterium
CAGGCTCATGATGTTGATGGTCTGGTCGAGAATGCTGAAGACACTGGTCTTGTCGCCAGCCTTGGGCCGTGCCGAGATATCCACGGCAATCACCAGGTCCGCGCCCATGTCACGCGCGGTCGACACCGGCACGGGGCTGACCAGCCCGCCGTCCACATAGCGCTTGCCTTGGATTACCGCCGGCTGGAAGACGTTGGGAATGCTGCAGGAAGCCCGCACGGCCTGCCCGGTATTGCCGGTGATGAAGGCGGCCTTGCGTCCGGTATCCATGACCGTCGCCACTGCCGCGAAGCGGATCGGCAACTGCTGGATGGGCCGATTGCCAACCTGTCGGTTCACGTAGTCCTGCCGGCGCTGGCCCTCGATGAAACCCTGCAGGCTCAGCGTCAGGTCCCGGATATCGGCCTCTTCCAGCTTGAACGCGACCTCCTGCAGCTCGTAGGGTGTCTTGCCGCTGGCATACATGCTACCGACGAAGCTGCCGGCGCTGGTGCCGGTGACGATGCGCGGACGGATGCCATGCGATTCCAGCACCTTGAGCACGCCGATATGGGCAAAACCCTTGGCACCGCCCCCTCCGAGGGCGACGGCGATCACGGGCTCGCGAGGTTGGGGCGCCTCGACGACCGGTGCCACGGGTACGGGCACCGGAGCGACAGTCTCGTGAGCGCAGGCGCTGAGCAGGAAGGAGAAAAGGAAAAGCAGGAAAACGCGCAAGCCATTCATGAAGGAAGACCCCTCAACTCCTGCCGCCAGCCGGCAGGCTGCGGAAGCACCGGAAGTGCTTCCGCGCACAGTCGTGATTATTCGTACCGCACTTCGGCGATTTCGTACTCTACCGCGCCAGCCGGCGTCTGAATGCCGACGATATCACCTTCTTCCTTGCCGATCAGGCCGCGGGCGATGGGCGAGTTCACCGAAATCTTGTTGTTCTTGATGTCGGCTTCGTCGTCACCCACGATCTGGTAGGTCCTGGTCTCGTCCGTCTCGCAATTCACGATGTCCACGGTCACGCCGAAGATGACCTTGCCGGTCTTGGGCATGGTCGTGACATCGATCACCTGCGCATTGGACAGCTTGGCCTCGATGTCCTGGATGCGGCCTTCGACGAAACCCTGCTGCTCGCGCGCGGCGTGATACTCCGCATTTTCCTTGAGGTCGCCGTGGGCGCGCGCTTCCGCGATGGCAGCGGAGATACGCGGCCGCTCGACCGACTTCAGGTGCTGGAGCTCTTCCTGGAGGGCATCGTGCCCCTTCTTCGTCATCGGAAAACGCTGCATCACACAATCTCCTTGTGCAGATCCTGCAGGCGTCGCACTTCCGCGGTCGCCTCCGCACGCAACGCCAGGCAGACAGCTTCGGCGCCACTGATGGTGGTGGTGTAGTAGACCTTGCCCTGCAGGGCGCTGCGCCGGATGCTGAACGAGTCCTGCTGCGCCTGCTTGCCTTCGGTAGTGTTGATGACGAGCTGGATCTCACCGTTCTTCAGCATGTCCACGACATGCGGACGACCCTCGGTCACCTTGTTCACGCGCTGGCACTTGATGCCGGTCGCCTCGAGTTCACGCTGCGTACCGCCGGTAGCCACCAGCTCGAAACCCAATGCAATCAGCTCGCGACCGATATCGGCCAGATGTGGCTTGTCGGTATCGCGTACGGAAATGAAGGCCTTGCCGCCGGTGGGCAGGCGCTCGTTGGAGCCCAGCACCGCCTTGTGGAAGGCTTCGCCGAAGCTCGCCCCCACCCCCATCACCTCGCCCGTGGATTTCATCTCGGGGCCGAGGATGGGATCCACGCCCGGGAACTTGGCGAACGGGAAAACCGCTTCCTTCACGCTGAAATACGGCGGGATGATTTCCTTGGTGAACTTCTGCTCCTGCAGGGTCTTGCCGGCCATGCAGCGCGCCGCGACCTTGGCCAGCGAGGTGCCGATACACTTGGACACGAAAGGCACCGTGCGGGAGGCGCGCGGGTTCACTTCCAGCACGTAGACGTCGCTGCCCTTCACGGCGAACTGTACGTTCATGAGTCCGACCACGCCGAGCTCGCGCGCCATGGCAATGGTCTGCTCGCGCATCACGTTCTGCACGTCGGCAGGCAGCGCATAGGGCGGCAGCGAGCAGGCGGAATCACCCGAGTGGATGCCGGCCTGCTCGATGTGCTGCATGATGCCGCCGATCACCACATCCCTGCCGTCACTGACGCAATCCACGTCGACTTCGATGGCATCGTCGAGAAAGCGGTCGAGCAGCACGGGCGAGTCATTGGACACTTGCACGGCCTCGCGCATGTAGCGGCGCAGCTCGTCCTCGTTGAACACGATTTCCATGGCACGGCCGCCCAGCACATAGGACGGGCGCACGACGAGCGGATAACCCACTTCGGCCGCCAGACGCACGCCGTCTTCCGCGGAGCGCGCAGTACGGTTCGGCGGCTGGCGCAGATTGAGGCGCTCGACCATCTGCTGGAAGCGCTCGCGGTCTTCGGCGCGGTCGATGGCATCCGGCGAGGTGCCGATGATGGGCACGCCGGCGGCTTCGAGGGCACGGGCGAGCTTGAGCGGGGTCTGGCCGCCGTACTGCACGATGACGCCCTTCGGCTTCTCGAGGCTGGCGATTTCCAGCACGTCCTCCAGCGTCACCGGCTCGAAGAAGAGCCGGTCGGAGGTGTCGTAGTCGGTGGAGACGGTTTCCGGGTTGCAGTTGACCATGATGGTTTCATAGCCATCCTCGCGCATGGCGAGCGCGGCGTGCACGCAGCAATAGTCGAACTCGATGCCCTGGCCGATGCGGTTGGGACCGCCGCCGAGCACCATGATCTTGTCCCGGTTGCTGGGACTGGCCTCGCACTCTTCCTCGTACGTGGAGTACATGTAGGCGGTGCTGGTGGCGAATTCGGCGGCGCAGGTATCGACACGCTTGTACACGGGCTTCACGCCCAGCTCCCAGCGACGCTTGCGCACTTCCTTTTCGGATACACCGAGCAGGGTGGCGAGGCGGGAATCGGAGAAGCCCTTGCGCTTGAGGCGCCACAGCGTGTCCCTGTCGAAGCTGGCGAAGCCTTTCTGCTTCACTTCTTCTTCGGACTTGATGATGTCCTCGATCTGCACGAGGAACCAGGGATCGATGCCGGAAAGCTTGTAGACCTCGTCCACGCCGAAGCCATGGCGGAAGGCATCGCCCGCGTACCAGATGCGCTCCGGGCCAGGATTGCCGAGCTCATGGCGCAGCTTGGCTTGTACTTCATCCTTCTCGCCCTTCACCTTGGGATTGAAGCCGTCGCTGCCGACTTCCAAGCCGCGCAGCGCTTTCTGCACGGATTCCTGGAAGGTGCGACCGATGGCCATGACCTCGCCCACCGACTTCATCTGGGTGGTGAGACGCGGCTCGGCCTGCGGGAACTTCTCGAAGTTGAAACGCGGAATCTTGGTGACAACGTAGTCGATCGACGGTTCGAACGAGGCCGGCGTGGCGCCGCGCGTGATGTCGTTCTTGAGCTCGTCCAGCGTGTAGCCCACGGCCAGCTTGGCGGCGACCTTGGCAATCGGGAAACCCGTGGCCTTGGAAGCCAGCGCCGAGGAGCGCGACACACGCGGATTCATCTCGATCACGACCATGCGGCCGTCCTTCGGGTTCACGCCGAACTGGACGTTGGAAC
>JAJNDL010000252.1 GCA_021156385.1 Moraxellaceae bacterium
ACCGGCTTTCGCCGGTTCGCGCGCCGCCAGCGCTTCGGCCAGGGCGCGTGCGATGACGGCGGCATTGTCCGGGTCTACCCAGACATGGGCGTCCACCGTACCGGGAATCGCGCTGCTGCCATCGGGCCGGCGCTGGGGCACGAGGCGGATTCCCGGCAGGCTCTGCGCGGTCAGCAGCCGCGGCTGGCCCGCCAGCGCGCCGGACAGGAAGCGCTCGTGCGCAGGTCCCACCCACAGCACCAGATCGGCCCGCGCCAGCGCCAGCCTGTCGGAAGGCCGCAGCTGGTAGTGGTGGGACGACGCCCCCGCCGGCACCAGCTGGCGTACATTGTCGTCAGTGCCCGTCACCGCCCGGGCGATCTGCGCCAGGGGACGAATGCTCGCCAGCACCTCGAGGGCCACGGCAGGCAGCGGCAACAGGGCGAGCAGCAAAACCACGAGCAGGCGCATCACGGGACTCCAGGGCTGCGGGAGAAGGGCGCCGATGTTATATTGTTGCAATTCCCTTGTCGCGAGTCCGGCATGTCGACGCCTGCCTTTCCTCCCCACGACCACAGCCATTGCGTGCAGGACGCGCTCGCGGCGGCCGAGCGCCTCTGCCAAGCCAGCGGTGCGCGCCTGACCCCGCTGCGGCGGCGCGTGCTGGAGCTGGTCTGGGACAGCCACCGCCCGCTCGGCGCCTACGAACTGCTGGACATGCTGGCCGGGGAAGGCCAGAAGCCGGCGCCGCCCACGGTCTACCGGGCCTTGGAGTTCCTGCTCGAGCAGAAGCTGGTGCACCGCATTGCCTCGCGCAACGCCTTCATCGGCTGCTCGCATCCCGGCGCCGCCCATGCCGGTTACTTCCTGCTCTGCGAGACCTGCGGCAATGCCGAGGAAATCGCCGACAGCGGCGCGCTCGCACGCGCCGTGGACAAGGCCGCGAAGCACGCCGGATTCGACATCCACAGCCAGACGCTGGAGCTGACCGGCGTCTGCCGGCACTGCCTGAGGGAGCCGGGTCTATGAGCCTCCTGCTCCAGCTCGAACACGTCTCCCTCGCCCGGGAGGGCCGCCCGGTGCTGCAGGACGTCAGCCTGACGCTGCGCGCGGGCGAGATCCTCACCGTGATCGGCCCCAACGGCGCCGGCAAGACCTGCCTCGTGCGCATCGCGCTGGGCCTGTTGTCGTCCGATGCCGGCACGCGCTCGGTGAAGCCGGGCCTGCGCATCGGCTACATGCCGCAGAAGCTCGGTCTCAACGAGGCGCTGCCGCTGGATGTGCAGCGCTTCCTTTCGCTCGCGCAGCCCGGCCTCGCCGTGGAAAGGCTGCATGCGGCGCTGGCGGAAACCGGTGTCGCCCATGCGCTGCGCACTCCGGTCGGCCGCCTCTCCGGCGGCGAGCTGCAGCGTGTGCTGCTCGCCCGTGCCCTGTTGCGCGAGCCGGAACTGCTGGTTCTGGACGAACCCGCGCAGGGTGTCGACATCACCGGCCAGGAAGAGCTCTACGCCCTGATCAGCGCAGTGCGCAGCCAGCGCCACTGCGGCGTGCTCATGGTCTCGCACGACCTGCACCTGGTGATGGCCGCGACCGACCACGTGCTCTGCCTGAACCGCCATGTCTGCTGCGAAGGCCATCCGGAGTCGGTGAGCACACATCCCGAATACCAGCGTCTGTTCGGCCCGCAGGGCGGCAAGGTGCTGGCGGTGTACAGCCATCGTCACGACCACCATCACGATGCGCATGGCGAGGTGTGCAAGCATGAGCACCATTGAACTGCTCTGGCCGGCACTCGCCGCCGGCCTGCTGGTGGCGCTCGTCGCAGGGCCGCTGGGCTCGCTGCTGGTGTGGCGGCGGCTGGCCTATTTCGGCGACAGCCTCGCGCATGCGGCGCTGCTCGGTGTCGGCCTCAGCTTCCTGCTCGCCATTCCCGGCTGGCTCGGCATCATTCTGGTCTGCTGCGTCGTCGCGGCGCTGCTGGGCGTGATGCTGCGCCACCCGGAACTCGCCTCCGATACGCTGCTGACGCTGCTTGCCACGACTTCGCTCAGCCTCGGTCTCATCGTGCTGAGCCTGGTCGAGAACGTGCGTGTGGACGTCATGGCCTATCTCTTCGGCGACCTGCTCGGGGTGGGTGCCGGCGACCTGCCGGCATTGCTTCTGGTCACGGCCGTATCGCTGGCGCTGCTGGCCTGGCAATGGCGGGCACTGGTGCTCTGCGCGGTCAACGAGGAGCTCGCGGCCGTCGACGGCATGCCCGTGGCGCGCCTGCGCCTGCTGTTGTTGCTGCTCGTGGCGCTGATCGTGACTGCGGCAATGAAAGTCGTGGGCGTGCTGCTCATCACGGCACTGCTGGTGATTCCTGCTGCCGCGGCGCGGCGCTTCAGCCGCACGCCGGAACAGATGGCACTGCTGGCCAGCGCTGTCGGCATGGTGGCGGTGGCCGCAGGCTTGGGCGGCAGCCTGCACTGGGACCTGCCGCTAGGCCCCGCCATCGTGGTGGCCGCAGCCGCCTGCTTTGCGCTCGCCTCATTGCTGCGTCGTTCAGCCACGGCCTGAGCCTGACTCCAGAAAAGAAAAAGCCCGCATGCCGCGGGCTTTTTCTTTTGCCTTCATTTGCCGGGTTGCAGCCGGACAATGCCGAGCTCCGGTTCTGGCTGCGGATGCTCCGGCTCCGGCGGCCTGTCGGTGGCATGACCGCAGGCGACGCACTCGATCCATTCCCGCTCGCCCTCGCGGCAGAAGCGCACCTTGTCCTCGGCATTGCAATGCGGGCAACGCGCCCCGGCAATGAACTGCTTGCGAATCATTCGTCATCGGCTCCGTGTCATCGGCTCACGGCAGCAGGCCGGACTGGCGCAACAGCGCATCCACCTTCGGCTCGCGACCGCGGAACTCGATGAAGAGCTCCAGCGCGTCGCGGCTGCCGCCCTGCGCAAGGATGGTCTCGCGAAAATCGCGGCCGACCTCCGGGCTCATCACGCCTTCCTCCTCGAAGCGGGAGAAGGCATCGGTGGAAAGCACCTCGGCCCACTTGTAGCTGTAGTAGCCCGCGGCATAACCGCCCGCGAAGATGTGGCTGAAGCTGTGCTGGAAACGATTGAAGGCGGGGGGACGGATCACGGCGACGCGGCGGCGCACCGCATCCAGCGTCTTCTGCACGGTGCCCGGCTGGATGTCCTGCAGGGCATGCACCTCCATGTCGAAGAGCGCGAATTCGAGCTGGCGCAGCATCACCAGGCCGGACTGGAAGTTGCGCGCTGCCACCATGCGGTCGAGCAGTTCCTTCGGCAGCGGCGCGCCGGTCTCGACATGGCCCGCGATCATCTGCAGCGGCTCGTGGCCCCAGCACCAGTTCTCGAAGAACTGGCTGGGCAGCTCCACCGCATCCCAGGCCACGCCGTTGATGCCGGACACCGCAGCGACTTCCATGCGCGTCAGCATGTGGTGCAGGCCGTGACCGAACTCGTGGAAGAGCGTGCTGACCTCCTCGTGCGTCAGCAGGGCCGGCTTGCCCTCCACGGGCGGATTGAAATTGCAGGTCAGGAAGGCCACCGGCTTCTGCAGGCTGCCGTCGTCGAGGCGGCGGCGCACGCGGCAATCCGCCATCCAGGCGCCACCGCGCTTGTTGGCGCGCGCATAGAGGTCGAGATAGAAGCTCGCGATGACTTCACC
>JAJNDL010000253.1 GCA_021156385.1 Moraxellaceae bacterium
TGGCTTCGTTGGCGACGATCTGCGCCGTCAGCGTGCCCAAGCGGAAATGCATGCCGCGCGCCTCCAGCTCGGCCTTGAGGAACTCGGAGGCCTCCGGGTCGAGCTGGCGGTTCATGAGGTGCGGCATGTCGTGGATGACGGTGACCTCGACGCCCTGCTTGAGCAGGCCGTTGGCGGCCTCGAGGCCGAGCAGGCCGCCGCCGATGACGGCGACGCGGCGCTTCACCGCCGTGGCGGTGATCATCAGGTTGACGTCGCGGATGTCACGGAAGCTCACCACGTCCGGGTGCTGGTGGCCCGGCACCGGCACGATGAAGGGGTTGGAGCCGGTGGCCAGCACGATGCGGTCGTAGGGCAGCACGCTGCCGTCGTCCAGCAGGACTTCGCGCCTTGCGCGCTGGATCTCGGTGACGGTGCGGCCGGCGAGCAGCGTGATGCCGCGCTCGGCATACCAGCCCTCGTGGTGGGTGACGATGTCCTCGAACTTCTTTTCACCGGCCAGCACCGGCGACAGCATGATGCGGTTATAGGCACCGACGGGCTCGCTGGAGATGACGGTGATCTCGTAGCGCTCGGGGGCCAGGGCCAGCAATTCCTCCACCGTGCGGATGCCGGCCATGCCGTTGCCGATGACGATGAGCCTGCGTTTCATGCGGGAACACCTGAATGGTTCGTTGCTTCTGACAGGGGTTTAGCAACGGCCATGCCAGCAACCGGGCAGCCCCGCAATCAGCTCATATAGAGGGGTTTCACCGACAACACGGCAGGATGTGCGGCGAGACTGCGCACCTTCATGCAGCAAAAACCGCATCTTTGGCGTGCGGTGCACCACGGGGGCGCCGCGCCACAGCGTCAGCCCACGACAAGTCCCCTGAAATCAGCGACATCCCGACACTGGCATATGGCTTGCAAAACCCACCTCAGCAAATCGCCGGGAGCAAAGAGGCCCCTGGCGAAGGCAAGGTCTGCCACCCATTGCTTTCGTCCGGAGTCCGTCATGTCTGCGCCACGCAAACCCTTTCCGCTATTCAATGTCAGCGAGCCCCGCATCCGGCTGCTGCATTTCACCTGGCTGGCCTTTTTCATCACCTTCCTGATCTGGTTCGCGCACGTCTCGCTCATGCCTTTCATCAAGGCCGAGCTGGCTCTGACCGATGCGCAGGTGAAAGCCTTCCTGATCCTGAACGTGGCGCTGACCATCCCGGCCCGCATCCTGATCGGCATCCTCGTGGACCGCTACGGCCCGCGTCTCGCCTATAGCGTGCTGCTCGCGGTCTGCGGTGCGCTCTGCATCGGCTTCGCGCTGGCGCAGACCTTCGAGCAGCTGGCGGTGATGCGCTTCCTGCTCGGCCTCACCGGCGCCGGCTTCGTCATCGGCATCCGTCTCGTCAGCGAATGGTTCCCGGCGCGTGAAGTCGGCATCGCGGAAGGCATCTACGGCGGCTGGGGGAATTTCGGTGCGGCCATCGCCAAGATCGGCATGCCCATCCTGGCGGTGAGCGTGTTCGGAGGCGAATTCGGCTGGCGTTATGCCGTGGCGCTGATGGGCGTGATCGCCATCGTCTATTCCGTCATCTTCTACAAGAACGTCAGCGACACGCCCAAGGGCGCCACCTACTTCAAGCCCAAGAAGGCCGGCGGCCTGGAGGTGACCAGCAAGGGAGACCTGGTCTTCTATCTGCTGGTGAACCTGCCGATCTATCTCATCCTCTACGTGCTGGCCTGGCGTCTCTCGCCGGCGGGCCTCAAGATCATTTCCCACGAGTTCGCGCTGGCCTGCTACGTCGTCGTGACCGGCCTGCTGGTCTGGCAGTCCTGGAAGATCTGGCAGGTGAACCGCCACCTCATGACCACCGACGTGCCGCGCGAGCAGCGCTACAAGTTCAAGCAGGTCGCCATCCTCAACCTCGCCTATCTCGCCTGCTTCGGCTCGGAAATCGCCGTGGTGTCGATGCTGCCGCTCTTCTTCGGCGCCACCTTCGGCCTCTCGCCCATGGCCATGGGCCTCATGGCCGGCTCCTTCACGATCATGAACATCGTGGCGCGTCCCGGTGGCGGCTACATCTCCGACCGCATCGGCCGGCGCAAGGTGCTGGTGGGTTGCCTCGCCGCACAGACGGTGGGCTACCTGCTGCTCTCCAACGTCGGTGCCGGCTGGGGCGTTGCGCTCGCCATCGGTGTCACGCTCGTCACCTCCATCTTCGTGCAGGCGGCCTGCGGTGCCGTCTACTCCATCGTGCCGCTGATCCAGCGCCGCATGACCGGCCAGATCGCCGGCATGGCGGGCGCCTACGGCAACGTCGGCGGCGTGCTGTTCCTCACCGTGCTGTCCTTCGTCAGCCCGCAGATCTTCTTCTACGTGATCGCCGGCATGTCGGCGCTGGCCTTCCTGGCCGCGAACTTCATCGACGAGCCGCGCGGCCACATGGTGGAAGTGGACGAGCAGGGCAATGTGCAGCTGATTGCCGTGGAGTAAACGTCCCTGCCGCCGCCTTCAGTCCGGCTGCGGCGCCGGGGCAGCATGCCGGACCAGGCGTTCCCGCCTGACGTCCGGCCTGCAGGATTCGGGATCTGAACCAGGACAGTGGAAGCAGCAAGACATGCCGAGCGCATTGCCATGAACCAGGTGTTTTCCCCGCAGGGCCTGCAGGTGCGGGCCGCCCAGGCCAGCCGCGCCGGGCGCAAGAGCGAGAATGAAGACGCGCTCGGCATCCGCGTGCCCACCGATCACCTGCGTGCCAGCAAGGGCGTGGTGCTGGTGCTGGCCGATGGCGTGAGCGGCAGTGGCGAGGGTCGCCACGCCGCGGAGGTCAGCGTGCAGGGCTTTCTCACCGATTATTACGCGACGCCGGAAACCTGGTCGGTGAAAACCTCGGGCGAGCGCGTGCTCTCCGCCCTGAACCGCTGGCTGTACGGCCAGGGCCAGCAGTACACGCAGGCGCACCAGGGTTTCCTCACGACGTTCTCGGCACTGGTGCTGCGCTCGCAGACGGCCTGGCTCTTCCACATCGGCGACACCCGCATCCAGCGCCTGCGCCGCGGCACGCTGGAACCGCTTTCCGTGGACCACGCCACCCGCGTCGGCGCCGAGAAAACCTATCTCACCCGCGCGCTCGGCATGGACCATCGTGTCGAAATCGATTTCCGCAGCACCGATGTCGAGGCCGGCGACGTGTTCCTGCTCAGCACCGACGGCGTGCACGAATTCCTGCCGCGCCCGCAACTGAAAAAACTCCTGGAGACAGCGGCCGAAAATCCTGAGGCCTGCTGCGAAGCCCTCCTCGACGCCGCATACGAGGCAGGCAGCGACGACAACATCTCCTGCCAGATACTGGTGGTGGACGCCGTCGCGCCGCTGGACTCCGAAGACAGCCGCCTGCAGGCCGCCACCTTGCCACTGCTGCCCGACCTCGCCATCGGCCAGCTCCTCGACGGACTGCGCATCGAGGCGGAGATCCAGGCCAACGCGCGCAGCCATGTCTACCGTGTGCGCGACGAACAATTCGGCAAGCTCTACACCCTGAAGACGCCCTCGCCGCTCTGCGAAGGCGACCAGGAGCAGCTCACGCGCTTCGCGCTCGAAGACTGGCTCGGCCAGCGCTTCGACCATTCGCACCTGATCCGCGGCATTCCGCCGCGCCATGC
>JAJNDL010000254.1 GCA_021156385.1 Moraxellaceae bacterium
TCGCGCCAGCAGACTGCGTCACAAAACGGACGTCGGATGCCGCTGCCCGCTGCGGCTGTGACCGGCTGCGCAAAGCGGACGCGGCAGCAGCGCTATAGTGGCCGCGACGTCTCTGCAACGAAGGACAACGACAATGCAATGTGTCCGCGCGCTGCCGCTTTACGTGATCCTGCTCGCCGCCTGCTCCGAACCATCGCCCGCCACGCAGCATGCCGCCGGCATCGCACCCGGCATCAACTGCCGCGACGAATGCGCCGCCGGCTTCCGCTGGGCCGTGGAGCGCGGAATCACCGACGCAGTGAAATGCCGTGGCGAAACGGAATATGCGCGCGGCTGCCGTGAAGCCGTGACCTCCATGCACCCCTTCGCGAAAAGCTGATTTCCTGACGTTCCCGCCACCCGCAAACGCCCACCTGACGGCGCCTGCGACGCCGGCGGCACAACCTCGCGCTGCCGCGCCGGCAAAAATACTCCACCCCCTGTCCTCGCCCTGCCACAGCCGCACGCGGCAGTGACGCACAGCCTTTCTGCGCAGGCAGAGGTACAACATACGACGTAGCGCCAGCTCAACCATTCGACCTGCGCGCTACTCCCCGGTTGCCACGCACAGGAAGTGCTTCTTATCGACAGGAGTCGTGCATGTCCCATCTCCGTACCCGCCTGAGCCTGGCTGCCGCCTTCGCGGCCGCCCTGCTCTTGCCCCTCTGCTCCCCCGTCCACGCCAGTGCCGCGCCGACGCTCGCACCGACGGCGCAGGCCTTCGGCAGCGGCAAGCCATTGCCGCTGCGCGGCCGCGTACTGCTGCAGAAACTGCGCGAGCATTTCCCGCGCATGCCGGTGGTCACGCAGCGCAAGGCACTGGCAGTCGTTACCGATTTCTCCAACGCGAAACTGGAGGACTGGACCGGCCCCGGCTTCAACGACACCGGCGACATCCGTGCCACGCTGGACCTGATGGAGACGCACTGGGCCTGGCTCAGCCACGGCCGCGAGGACATCGACTGGGACATCATCCGCGTCACCTTGCCGGTGCCGCTCGCCCCAGATGCCTTCGGCGGCTGGCCCGATTTCCGCAACACGGTGGCGGCGCTCGTGCGCGCGCAGGTCGACATCGCCGACTACGACGCCAATCGCGACGGCATCATCGACAGCGTCTGGGTGATCGCGTCCAGCCAGGGCCAGGAGTTCGACTACCTGATCGGCGGCACCAGCTCGAACGGCGGCGTGAACCTCTTCGTCGACACGCAGGCCAATCTCGCCGTGACCAGCAACGCCTATGGCAACTTCAACCACGAGCTCGCGCACACCTTCGGCGTGCCCGACCTCTACGGCGAGTTCGACACGCAGCACTACCTGACGCTGATGTCGGATAGCTGGCCGGTGCCGCCGCAGGACTTCACCGCCTACGAGCGCACGCTGCTCGGCTGGGCGCAGCCGCGCGTGCTGGGCGCCGGTACGCACCGCGTCGAGCTGCGCGTGGCGACGCGAAGTTTCGACGTCGTGCGCATCGACACGGGCCGGCCCGGCGAATTCTTCCTGATCGAATACCGGCGCCGGCCGGACGAGGGTTTCTCCTCCGTCGCGCCGCCCTATGACGGCCTTACGGTCTTCCACCTGCAGGAAGGCTCGAACCAGAACGTCGATCCGCCGCTGATGAAGCTGGAGCCGGCCGACGGCCAGATCAATCCCAACCAGGCGCCGGACCTCACCGACTTCTTCTATCCCGGCAATCCCGCCATGGAGCTGCCCTACCGCCTGCACTCGTATTTCGCCGGCCTGCCCGTGGCAGAGATCACGAACGTGCAGTGGGCCGGCAGCGACCGCATTGCCGTCGACATCCGCGTACTGCCGGCACTGGCACCGGTGCTGGGCAACCTGCTCGTGCGCAACCGCCTGGAGAATCCGTCGTTCGAGCGCGGTGACGGCAGCGGCGGACCGGCCGCCTGGTTCCCCGACGCCTTCTTCTTCGGCACGTCGATCTTCGACTGGGACAGCGGCACCGCCTTCCGCGGCCAGCGCAGCGCCAGCATCACGTCACCAACGCCCAACGATGCGCGCTGGATACAGACCTACGGCAACCTCGTGCCGGGGCGCGGCTACCAGTTCTGCGGCCGGCTGCGCGGCCGCGACGTCGCGACCACGCCCTTCGCCACGATCGGCGCCAACGTCTCCGTGCTCGGCGGCTTCGAACTCTCGCGCAGCCTGAGCGGCACCTTCGACTGGACGCAGGCCTGCGTCGTGCACGAGGCCGCGACGCCTACCGCGACCTATGCCTGCCGGCTCGGCTTCTACGGCAGCGAGGTGAAGGGCAAGCTGTGGTGTGACGACATGTCGCTGGTGCCGCTGCGCAGCGCCTTCCCCTGAGGTGCTACCGGCACCGGTGGCGTGGAGGTTCCTGCCAGGCAGGGAATGGCGGCGGGCGCGGGCCCACCGCCTTTTCCGGCATGCTTCGCGCGGTCGTTGGTTGTAGGCCGGACCTCCGTCCCACAACACCTTCCGTTCTTACGCCATCCCCCGCCTTTCCGAGGCTACCGGCGCGCCCGCCGCCGGCCTACAGTACGAGCATCCGCGGCCGCACACGCCAACAGGAGACGCGTCATGCAATGGATGATCTACGGGGCCAACGGCTACACCGGCGAGCTGATTGCGCGCGAGGCCCGCATGCGCGGACTGAAGCCGGTACTGGCCGGCCGCAATGTCGAAAAGCTGCGGCCGCTGGCGCAGGAACTGCAGCTCGACTTCCGTGCCTTCTCGCTGGAGATGGCCTACGAGGTGGACCGCGGCCTCAAGGACATCGGCCTCGTGCTGCACTGCGCCGGCCCCTTCTCCCACACCAGTGCGCCCATGATTGCCGGCTGCCTGCGCCACGGCGCGCACTACCTCGACATCACCGGCGAGATCGGCGTGTTCGAGCACGCGCATGCGCAGAACGAAGCTGCGAAAGATGCCGGTATCGTGGTCTGCCCCGGCGTGGGCTTCGACGTGATTCCCACCGACTGCGTCGCCGCCGCGCTGAAGCGTGCGCTGCCGGATGCCACCCATCTCGCGCTCGGCTTCGATTCGCGCTCCGGCTTTTCGCCAGGCACCGCCAAGACCTCGGTGGAGGGCCTGGCGCTGGGCGGACGGGCCCGCGTGAACGGGCGCATCGTCGAAGTGCCGCTGGCCTGGAAGACGCGGACTATCGACTTCGGCGACGGCGAGAAGCTCGCCATGACGATTCCCTGGGGCGACGTCGCGACGGCCTACTACAGCACCGGCATTCCCAATATCGAGGTTTACCTGCCGGGCTCGCCGCGCCTCATCCGCAATGCCAAGCGCGCCAACTACCTCC
The DNA here is from genome assembly GCA_021156385.1 of Moraxellaceae bacterium. Lineage (GTDB taxonomy): Bacteria > Pseudomonadota > Gammaproteobacteria > Pseudomonadales > Moraxellaceae > UBA2031. The sequence goes on from JAJNDL010000254.1 coordinate 3,332, forward strand.
GCTGGCTGCTCAAGTGGGGCATCGTGCAGGACCTGCTGAAGGCGCAGGCCGGCAAGACGCAGGGCCCGAATGCGCAGCAGCGCGAGAAGATGCCCACGCACGTATGGGGCGAGGCGCGGAACGCGAAAGGCGAGACGAAGACGGCGCGCATCAGGACGGCAAACGGCTATTCGCTCACGGTGACGGGCTCGCTGGCTGTGGTGCAGCAGTTGCTCACGCGCCAGGGCGAAGGCGGCGCCTTCACGCCCTCCAGGCTGTTCGGCCCGGAGTTCGTGGAAATGCTGCCCGGCAGTGGCCGCATCAGCATCACCTGAATCGGCTTTCAATAACTGCCGGGGACATGTGTCGGGCTCGTCGCCTCGCAAGCGCAAATGCAAAAGGCCGGCGCCATCACCGTGGCGCCGGCCTTTTTCTTCCCGGATGCCGGGTGAGCCCGGCATCCGGTAGCCCAGTCTTTGTGTTACCCGGATGCATCCTTCCCGTTAAACACGCCGCAGGGTGGGCGCAGCATCTGCCCGCAGTGCCGCCTTAAAGTGCGGAAGGCGGCGGGTGCTGCCGAAGCACCCGCGGAGCGATGCAGAAGGACATCCCTGACCCTCAGGGGTGCCCACCCTGCGGCGGCTTCCAGACGGTCTCCGGGACCATGGCCTGTTGCTGAAACGGCCCGCACTGCGCCAGGGAGACGCAGTGCGGCACGGCCGGCGGGTTAGCCAGCGGCAACGGCGGGCGAAAGGATGATGCCCGTCACTGCCGCGGGTTCGGGCAAGGCCCGCCGCGCCAGCGAACCGTTCAGGCACCGGGCTCCGTGGCCTGCTCCGGAGACGTCGACAGATGTCCCGCCATTGCATCGGCCGCGGCGGTGGCGGCCTCCTGTGCCTGGCGCTCGAGATCCGGCGGCAGAATGCCAGAATAGGTGGACTGGCCCACTGTGAGCTGCAACCAGTAGGCATCGAGCGCCGCATCGAGCTGCGACCAGAGTCTTGCGAGAAGCTTTTTCATGAGGCCTGTCCCTGGCGATGTGGTTATCGGAAATGATGCAGAGAACAGCTTTCAGTCCGGTGA
>JAJNDL010000255.1 GCA_021156385.1 Moraxellaceae bacterium
GCCTACTCCCCGCGCTGCCTGGACTACCAGGCCCGAATCCGCCAGTTCATCCGCGAGGTCGTCGAGCCCCGCGAGCAGGCCTACCACGATGCCCTGAAGGCCGCGCCCTGGCAGCAGCCGGCGGTGATGGAGGAGATGAAAGCGAAGGCGCGCGAGGCCGGCCTCTGGAACCTCTTCCTGCCGGATGCGGAATGGGCCGTAGGCCTTTCCAACCTCGAATACGCGCCGCTGGCCGAGGAGACCGGCCGCCATCCCATGCTGCCGGAGATCTTCAACTGCAATGCGCCGGACACCGGCAACATGGAAGTGCTGGTGAAGTACGGCACGCCCGAGCAGCAGGCGCAGTGGCTGAAGCCCATGCTGCGCGGCGAGATCCGTTCCGCGTTCTGCATGACCGAGCCTGCCGTTGCTTCCTCCGACGCCACCAACATGCAGGCCACGGCGGTGGTGGAGGGCGACGAGATCGTCATCAACGGCCGCAAGTGGTGGAGTTCCGGCATCGGCCATCCCCACTGCAAGTTCGTCATCTTCATGGGCCTCACCGACACCGATCCCGACGCGCCGAAACACCAGCGCCACTCCATGGTGCTGGTGCCGCTGGATACGCCGGGCATCAAGGTCGAGCGCATGCTGCCGTCGTTCGGGAAGTTCGACGAGCCCTTCGGGCACGGCGAAGTCACCTTCACCAACGTGCGCGTGCCGGTGGCGAATTTCATCGCCGGGCCGGGGCGTGGCTTCGAGGTGGCGCAGGGCCGGCTCGGCCCGGGTCGCATCCACCACTGCATGCGCGCCATCGGCGCGGCGGAGCGGGCGCTGGAGCTTCTGTGCAAGCGCGCCGCCAGCCGCACCGCCTTCGGCAAGCCGCTGGCGCTGCTCGGCAGCAATCCCGATACCATCGCCAATGCGCGCATGGACATCGAGATGGCGCGCCTGCTGACGCTGAAGGCGGCCTGGATGATGGACCAGGTCGGCAGCAAGGGCGCGATGAGCGAGATCTCGCAGATCAAGGTGGTGGCGCCGAAGACGGCGCTGGCCGTCATCGATGCCGCGATACAGGTGCACGGCGGTGCCGGCATGTCCGACGACACGCCGCTCTCCGCGCTGTTCGCCTATTGCCGCGCCATGCGCATCTTCGATGGTCCGGACGAGGTGCACCGCCGCGTCATCGCCAAGATCGAGATGGCGAAGTACCTGCCGAAGGGTACCGGGCACTGATGCTTCCCCATCCACCAGGGGAGAGCGGCATCATCCGGCATCCGCACAAGAATCCAGGACGAACGACATGAGCGTGATCGACGAAGCCCGCAGCGTCCGCAAGGGCGACGAGCTGGACCTCAAGGCCGTGGACCTCTACCTGCGCGAGCGCATCCCCGGCCTTCAGGGCGTGCCGCACGTGAAGCAGTTCCCGGGCGGCGCCTCCAACCTGACCTATCTCGTCAGCTACGAGAACCGCGACCTCATCCTGCGCCGTCCGCCCGTGGGCCGGAAGGCCAAGGGCGCGCACGACATGGTGCGCGAGGCGAAGATCATGCAGGCGCTGAAGCCGGTGTATCCCTACGTGCCGGCGGTACTCGCGCTCTGCCAGGACGAGAGCGTGCTGGGCGCCGACTTCTACGTGATGGAGCGCCTCACCGGCGTCATCCCGCGCCAGGATTTTCCGCCGGCGCTGCAGCTCACGCCGGAGAAGACCCGGCAGGTCTGCACCGACGTCATCGACAAGCTCGTCGAGCTGCACAAGGTCGACGTCAAGGCTGCGGGCCTCGAGTCGCTGGGCAAGGGCGAGGGCTACGTCAACCGCCAGATCAGCGGCTGGACCGAGCGCCTGCGCGCCGCGCACACGCCGGACAACAGGGATTTCGCGGAAGTAATCGCCTGGCTGGAGGCCAAGAAGCCGGCCGGCGAAGTCGCCATCACCGTCATCCACAACGATTTCCGCTTCGACAACGTCGTGCTCGCACCGGACGACCTGCGTGTGATCGGCGTGCTGGACTGGGAGCTCGCCACGCTCGGCGATCCGCTCATGGACCTCGGCAATTCGCTGGCCTACTGGGTGCAGGCCGACGACGACCCCGTGTTCCAGATGATGCGCCGCCAGCCCACCAACGCGCCCGGCATGCTGACGCGCCAGGAAGTCGTCGACTACTACGGCGAGCGGACCGGCTGGCGCGTCGATAACTTCGATTTCTACGCTGTCTACGGCTATTTCCGCCTGGCCGGCATCGCGCAGCAGATCTGGTACCGCTACTACCACCAGCAGACCAGCAACCCGGCCTTCGCGACGTTCGGCCCCATGGTGAACTACCTGGAGCAGCGCTGCCTGAAGATGATCGAGGCCTCGAGACTGTAATGGCGAGCATTTATCTCATCCGCCACGGGCAGGCCTCCTTTGGTGCCGAAAACTACGACCAGCTCTCGCCGCTCGGCGAGCAGCAGTGCCGCCTGCTCGGCGAGTGGTGGCGGGCGCGCGGCTTCAGGACCGGCACCGTGCTGGGCGGGCCCATGCACCGCCACCGCCAGAGCTTCGAGCAGTTCGCGGCCGGCTTCGGTGCGCCGCTCGAGCTCGAGGTCGTGCCGGGTCTCGCCGAGTTCGACCACGAGAACGTGATCGAGGTGCACCAGCCCGAGTTCCGCGACAAGGCGGCCATGGTGAAGTTCCTCACCGAGCACCCGAAGCCGCGCCAGGCCTTCCACGAGTTCTTCACGCATGCGGTGACGCGCTGGACCGGTGGCGAGTTCGACCACGAGTACAACGAAGCGTGGCCCGATTTCCGCAAACGCGTTGTCGATAGCTTCGAGGCCATGCGCGGCCGCGGCGGTGACATCCTCGTCTTCACCTCGGGCGGCACCATCGCGGTCATCCTGCAGGCGCTGCTGGGCCTGGACATCCACCGCTGCTTCGCGCTCAACGGCACCATCGCCAACAGCAGCGTCACGCGCATCCTCTACCGTGCGGAAGAAACCACGCTGCACACCTTCAACAGCACGGCGCATCTGGAGATCCACGATGACGCCGCGCTCATCACCTATCGCTGAACCAGCAGGGAGAGACCCATGCAGAATCCGTTCGACCTCAGCGGCAAGATCGCCCTCGTCACCGGCGGCAGTCGCGGCATCGGCGAAAGCATCGCCCGTATCCTCGCCGCCAATGGCGCGCACGTGGTCGTGGCCAGCCGCAAGGTGGAGGGCTGCGAGATCGTCGCCTCGTCCATCCGCGAAGCCGGCGGCAGCGCCGAGGCCATGGCCTGCCATATCGGCGACATGGAGCAGATCGATGCCATCTTCGCCGCCATCGTCGCGAAGCACGGCCGCCTCGACATCCTGATCAACAACGCCGCCGCCAATCCCTATTTCGGCCCCATCCAGGACACCGACCTCGGCGCCTTCCAGAAGACGCTGGACGTGAACATCCGCGGCTATTTCTTCATGTCCGCGAAGTTCGTGAAGCTGATGGGCGAGAAGGGCGGCGGGGCCATCGTCAACGTTGCCTCCGTGAACGGCATCATTCCCGGCCAGTGGCAGGGCATCTACTCCATCACCAAGGCTGCCGTGATCTCCATGACGCATGCCTTCGCCAAGGAATGCGCGCATCTCGGCGTGCGCGTGAACGCGCTGCTGCCGGGCTTCACCGACACGAAATTCGCC
>JAJNDL010000256.1 GCA_021156385.1 Moraxellaceae bacterium
ATGAAGTTGGTGGTGCCGTCGAGGGGATCGATGATCCAGACCCAGTCGGCCCATTCGCCCCTGCCTTCGCGAAATCCGGTTTCCTCGCAGAGGTAGCTGTAGTCGGGATAGGACTTCTGCAGCACCTCGAGGATGGCGCGCTCGGCGGTGCGGTCGACCTTGGTGACATAGTCGTTGAGGCCCTTGGCCTCGATATCGACGAGGTCCACGCGCTCGGCGGACTGGGCAATGATCTCGCCGGCGGCACGGGCGGCGCGCAGCGCCATGTTGAGCATGGGTTGCATGGGACGGACTCTGTGAAAGAACGGAAGGCGGCGCATTGTAGCCAGCAGTGCCGGCACAGGGAAATCCTCGGCAGCCACTCCGCAGAGCATTTGCTACCATGCGCGGCCCTGTCCCACGGTTAGGCCGCCATGCTCGCCAATGTCCGCATCGTGCTCGTCAATACGTCGCTGCCGGCCAATATCGGCGCGGCTGCCCGGGCCATGAAAACGATGGGCATCACCGATCTCCGCCTGGTCGAGCCCAAGATGTTTCCCAGTGCCGAGGCGACGTCCCTGGCGTCCGGGGCCTCCGATGTCCTGGCAAGCGCGCAGGTTGTGGCCACGCTCGAAGATGCGGTCGCGGATTGTTCGCTGGTGCTGGGGACCAGCGCCCGCAGCCGTACGATTCCCTGGCCACTGATGGACGCCCGCCAGGCCGGCGAGGCAGTGCGCATCGAGTCGGAGGCGCAGAAGGTTGCCATCGTGTTCGGCCGTGAGGACCGCGGACTGACCAACGAGGAGCTGCAGCGCTGCCATTACCATGTCTGTATCCCTTCCGATGAGGAGTACGGCGTGCTCAATGTGGCGGCAGCAGTGCAGGTGCTCGGCTACGAGGTGCGCATGGCGCACCTGCTGGCTGCCGAGCAGCCCGTGCCGGAGGAGCAGAGGATGCCGGTACAGTTCCTGCGGTGGGACGAGGCGGTCGTGCCGCATGGCGACATGGAGCGCTTCTACGCGCATTTCGAGCAGATGCTGCTGGATACGGGCTTCCTGGCGCCCGACAATCCCCGTCAGCTGATGGCGCGGGCGCGCCGCCTGTTTGGCCGGGTGCGGCTGGACCGCATCGAATACAACATGTGGCGCGGCGTATTCACGCGCCTGCAGGAAATCGCCGCGGAACTGGCGGCGCTGAAGAAGGGCAAGGGCTGAGGGCTGGCAACATGTTCGACCGACTTCGAGAAGACATCGCCTCGGTGTTCGACCGCGACCCCGCGGCACGCAGCACCCTCGAGGTCCTGCTCAACTACCCCGGCATCCACGCGAATGTCATGCACCGCCTGGCCCACCGCCTCTGGAATGCCGGCTGGAAGGGGCTGGCGCGCTGGATTTCATCGCTGTCCCGTTTCCTGACGGGCATCGAGATCCATCCCGGTGCCCGCATCGGCCGCCGCTTCTTCATTGACCATGGCATGGGCGTGGTCATCGGCGAGACCGCCGAGATCGGCGACGATGTCACCCTCTACCACGGCGTGACGCTGGGAGGCACCAGCTGGAACGCCGGCAAGCGCCACCCGACGCTGGGCAATGGCGTGGTGGTAGGGGCGGGGGCCAAGGTCATCGGGCCTATCCTGATCGCTGATGGGGCCAAGATCGGCTCCAATGCCGTGGTGACCAAGCCGGTACCGTCCGGTGCCACGGCGGTTGGCAATCCGGCCCGCGTCATCCTTCGCGAGGACAAGGCCGAGCAGGCGCGCCGCGACTTCGCCGAGAAGATCGGCTTCCAGGCCTATGGCGCCAATCCCGACCTGCCCGATCCGGTGGTGGAAGCAATCCGTCACCTGCTTGACCACATGCAGAAATCCGATGCCCGCATGGACCGCATGTGCGAAACCCTGTCGCGCATGAGTCCGGGCTTCTGTGACCAGAAGCCCGAAGAGCTCAAGGCGGAGGACCTGGCCGCCCTGCAGGATGAGGCGGCTCGCCGCCAGGGATGATCCTGCGACCGGATAAAGCCCGGCTTCTTCCTGTTCCGGTGCTGGCATTAGGTACGGATGCTCACTAGAATCCCCGAGCTTTTTACTGGGTCAAAAAGTTGACCAAATTACTCGGGATTGGGATACTGAGACCCAAACCAATGCTATCCGGGGCTCTTCCATGCGCCTGACGACAAAAGGCCGTTATGCCGTTACCGCCATGCTCGACCTGGCTCTCCATGCCCGGCATGAGCCGGTTAGCTTGGCCGACATTTCCGAACGGCAGTCGATTTCGGTGTCCTACCTCGAGCAGCTCTTCGCCAAGCTGCGCAAGCAGGGTCTGGTGTCCAGCGTGCGCGGCCCCGGAGGCGGCTACCAGCTGGCCCGCGAGGGTGGCGAGATCTTCATTGCCGAGATCATCGACGCGGTGGACGAATCGGTGGATGCCACCCGTTGCGGCGGCAAGGGCGACTGCCAGCAAGGCATGACGTGCCTGACCCACGAGCTGTGGAGCGACCTCAGCGACCAGCTCCATGCTTTCCTGGGCAGCATCAGCCTGCAGGAGCTGGTGAGTCGCCGTGAAGTGCAGTCGGTGGCGCTGCGCCAGAGCGAGATGCAGAAGCGCAGGCATGACGACGACAGGGAACGTCTGGATCTAGTTTCGGTGAACTGACGACGGCGTGCCGCTGTCGCAACCAGGTGACGTAATGAAGCGACCGATTTACCTCGACTATTCCGCGACCACGCCGGTTGATCCGCGCGTTGCCGAGAAGATGGTGGACTGCATGACCCGCGAGGGCAACTTCGGCAATCCCGCCTCGCGCTCGCATGTCTATGGCTGGCAGGCGGAAGAGGCTGTCGAAACGGCGCGCCGCCAGGTGGCCGACCTGGTCAATGCGGATCCGCGTGAGATCGTGTGGACTTCCGGCGCCACCGAATCCGACAACCTCGCCATCAAGGGCGCAGCCCATTTCTACCAGGCCAAGGGCAAACATATCGTCACCAGCCGGATCGAGCACAAGGCGGTGCTGGATACCTGTCGCCAGCTTGAACGCGAAGGCTTCGAAGTCACATATCTGGATCCCGAAAAGGGGACGGGCCTCATCCGTCCGGAGGCAGTGGCGGCCGCATTGCGCGACGACACCATCCTGGTCTCGCTGATGCATGTGAACAACGAGATCGGCACCATCACCGACATCGCTGCCATTGGCGAGATCACTCGTGCCCGCGGCATCATCTTCCATGTGGATGCGGCGCAGAGCACTGGCAAGGTGGAAATCGACCTGGAAAACCTGAAGGTCGACCTGATGAGTTTTTCCGCGCACAAGACCTACGGCCCCAAGGGCATCGGTGCGCTTTACGTAAGGCGAAAGCCACGCATCCGCCTGGAGGCGCAGATGCACGGTGGCGGCCATGAGCGCGGCTTCCGGTCCGGTACCCTGGCCACGCACCAGATCGTTGGCATGGGCGAGGCTTTCCGCATTGCGAAGCAAGAGATGCAGTCCGAGAACGAACGGATCTGCAAGCTGCGGGATCGTCTCTGGCAGGGCCTCGAAGGACTTGAGCAGGTGTTCATGAATGGCGATCTGGAACAACGGGTGCCGCACAACGTGAACGTGAGCTTCAACTTCGTGGAAGGCGAGTCGCTGATCATGGCGCTCAAGGACATTGCCGTGTCCTCCGG
>JAJNDL010000257.1 GCA_021156385.1 Moraxellaceae bacterium
ACTCGAAGCGCCGGGTCACCTGGCGCTTGCCGCTGCGGACGTCGAGGGTGGCAGAGGTGTAGCCGAGTCGCCCCTTGTTGTAGAGGGCGATGTTGGCCTGGGCCGCGCCGCAGCTCAGGGACTCGGCAGCGGCGCTCGCGGCAACCGCGCACAGGGCAACCACGGCAAGCAGGGCGGGGATGGCGTTCGCTCTCATGGGCTGTCTTCGTGTTGTCAGGCACAGGGCGGAGCCGGGCGGGCCATGCAGGCGCGCCCGGAATGACGCGAAAACAGTATGGAGCGGGCGCCCGGCCCGGGTGAAGGCCCGGGCCTGTCAAACGGCGAACCGTGCCGCAAAAGTGAGGCCTCCTGGCCGGACGCGCCGCAGGGACCGGCCAATTGACCGCGGACATTGTCTTGGTCTTCGACTTTGTCTCTGCGACTGGGACGTTCGTGCAGCGTTTGCACGGGCGGCGGCGCCGGGATCAGACTATTGTGTGAACTACTAGCCAATTCATTTATCTGAGAGATAACAAACGGTACCGCGCAGGGGTATTTCTTTAAAGGTACGACCGTTTCGTGCCAGGCACGCGCTGACGCCAGGAAAGCCATGGCTGGCAACAGGGGAAACAGATGACAAACGATGCCAAGGCGCTGCCGGATTTCCGGCTGCTGTTCGAGTCAGGCCCGGGACTGTACCTGGTCCTGTCACCGGCCCTGATCATCCTCGCGGCCAGCGATGCCTACCTGCAGGCGACCATGACCCGCCGCGAAGCCATCGTCGGCCGCCACCTCTTCGAGGTGTTTCCCGACAATCCCGCCGACGCCACGGCGACCGGCGTCTCCAATCTTCGCGCCTCGCTGGAGCGGGTCATCGCCACGCGCACGCCCGATGCCATGGCGGTGCAGAAATACGACGTGCGCCGGCCGGCGGCGGAGGGCGGCGGCTTCGAGGAGCGCTACTGGAGCCCGCTCAATGCGCCGGTGCTGGGCCCGACGGGCGAGCTGCTGTACATCATCCACCGCGTCGAGGAGGTCACCGAGTTCGTCCACCTCAAGCAGCAGGGCGCGGCCCAGCAGCAGATAGCGGAGAAGCTGCGCGCGCAGGCCGAGCGCATGGAGCTGGAGGTGTTCCAGCGGGCGCAGCAGATCCAGGAGGCCAACCGCTCCCTGCGGCATGCCAACGACGAGCTCAGCCGCATCGACAAGAGCAAGACGCTGTTCTTCGCCAACATGAGCCACGAGCTGCGCACGCCGCTCAACGCGATCATCGGCCTGAACGGCCTCCTGCTGGAAACCCCGCTGACGCCCAAGCAGCGCGAGTACGCCGAGACCGCGCGCACCAGCGGCGAATTCCTGCTGCAGATCATCAACGACATCCTGGACCTCTCCAAGATCGAGGCGGGGCACCTGGAGATCGAGGAGCAGCCCTTCGACGTGCGCCGCTACTTCGAGGATTCGCTGGCGCTGGTGAAGAACAAGGCGGACGAGAACCACGTGGCCCTGGAGTACCACTGCGAGCCCGAGGTGCCGGCCGTGGTGGTCGGCGACGTCAGCCGCCTGCGCCAGGTGCTGGTGAACCTGCTCTCCAATGCGGTCAAGTTCACCAGCCACGGCACGGTGGAGCTGAGTGCCGCGCTGGCGGACCTGTACGAGGACAGCAGCTGCCGGATCAGCGTCCGGGTGCGGGACACCGGCATCGGCATTCCGCCGGACCGCGTGAGCCGCCTGTTCCAGCCCTACAGCCAGATCGATGCCACCACGTCGCGCATGTATGGCGGCACCGGCTTGGGGCTCGCCATCTGCAAGCACCTCGTGGAGCAGATGGGCGGCAGCATCCGCGTCGAGAGCGTGCTCGGCGCCGGCTCCTCCTTCACCTTCGATTTCCGGGCGCGCATCAGCGTCGTCACGCTGCCGCCCATCGTCTCCCGCGACGAGGCGCCGCTGCAGAAACTGCCGCACACCCTGCGCATCCTTCTGGCCGAGGACAACCCGGTGAACCAGCGCGTCGCGCTCTCCATGCTGGAGCGGCTGGGGCAGAAGGCGGACGTGGTGGCGGACGGCCACGAGGCCGTGGAGGCCGTGAAGCGCGTGGCCTACGACGTGATCCTCATGGATGTGCTGATGCCGGAAATGGACGGCCTGGAAGCCACGCGGCAGATCCGCGCCGCGCTGCCCGCGGAGCGGCAGCCCCGCATCATCGCCATGACGGCGAACGCCATGACCGGCGACCGCGAGCGCTGCCTCGAGGCCGGCATGGACGGCTTCATCTCCAAGCCCATCAGCCTACAGCGCCTGGCCGACACGCTGCTCCGGGTCGTTCCGCGGCAGCGGCGCGGTGCGGCCTCCCGCAAGGGCCGTACCGATGCGCCGCCGGCGCCGCCGGAGGGCGGTAACCCGTAGCGCCACTGGCCGGCTACGGCGCATCCGCGCGATAGGTCTCGCCGCTGAGCTCGAGCAAGCAGAAGCCGTGGCCGAAGGGATCGGAGAAGGTGATGCATTTCGAGCCGCGCCACTCGATGCACTCGCTTTCGCGGATGGCGCCCGCCGCCAGCGCGCGTTGCGCGGCCTGCTCAATGTCCTGCACCACGAAGTCGAGATGCACCGGCGTCCAGTGCCGGGCGTAGTGGCGGAGGCCGGCCTGCGCGGGGCCGGGCGGGGAGCCGGCCGGCTGGCGCAGCAGGTAGATGACGGTGGCGGCGCCGGTCAGCTCGGCGACATCGTCATCCAGCTGGCGGCTGAGCGTCAGGCCGAGCGCGGCGCGGTAGAACGCGATCGCGGGGGCGAGTTCGGGAACGTCGATGTTGACGAGCACTTTCATGGCCCGGCCTCCGTGCGGTGGTGAGGCCTGCCGTGGGCATCGGCAGGCGGCGCCCGGCTGCTGGCGCGGCCTGCTGACGTCAGGCAGGAGAGAGCCGCCCTGTGCGGGCTCAGTCGAAATCGAAGAGCTCGGACAGGAAGCCTTCCCGCTTCCGCTTCTTGTGGTAGCCGCCCTGGTGCGCGCCCGGATGATGCGAGGCGGCGTGAGGCGAGCTGGCGGGGTACGGGGCGCCGGGCTGGCTCGGATAAGGCGCCGCGGCAGGAGCGGCGCTGGCGCTGGCCGGGGCGGTCGTCGACCGGTCGATGATCTTGTCCAGCTCGCCCCGGTCCAGCCAGACCCCGCGGCATTGCGGGCAGTAATCGATCTCGATGCCCTGCCGTTCCGACATCACCAGCGTCACCGTTTTACAGACCGGACAGTCCATGGCGTTTCCTCCCGAGGTTGTCGAAGAGGGAAAGGTAGCGGATTTGCTTCGGCTTCGGCCAGCCGCTCGGGGCGGCCCGGGGCTGCGGTCCGGACCCGGCCGCGAGGCTGGCATTCGTGCATCCGTGCGGGGCGGAGCGACCGCCGTCCGCTAAAGGCTGAGCCGGTCATGACGGCTTCGGCGCCCTCGCCGGCGGGTAGGGGGCAGGTCCTCCGCACCGACCTGCTGCAAATTGCTGGTTGACTTGGCGGGAGAGGATGGCAGTATTCCCATCCATGCCGCGCAGGCATAAAGCCCTCTGTTCTGTTCTCGCTCCAGCCAGTCCGTCCAGTTCGTCTTCTCTGTTCTGCTCTGCACTTCCCGGGCTCCGCCCGATCACTGTTCTACAAGGTATAAAGATATGGCTACCGGTACGCACCGAAGGTCAGAAGGTCTCCTTCGACGTGACCCAGGGCCAGAAGGGCAAGCAGGCGTCGAACATTCGCCCTGTCTGATCCGCTTCTGCTCCAAAAAAAGCCCGGCAAATGCCGGGCTTTTTTATGGGCGCGCGCAACGGGCCCGCGGCAAGGGGAAGGGCCGGGCCATGCGCTCCGGCCCGGGCGCGGCTCACTCGTTCTCGCTGCGCGCCGCGATGCTCGCGATCTCGTCTCCCGCGATGGCCACGGTGATCGTGATGGGGCGGCAGCAGACGCTGCAGTCCTCGATGTACTCCTGCTCTGCCACCGAGCAGTCCACCACGACGTCGATCTGCTCCCAGCAGTAAGGGCACTGGATCCGGGCAAGCTGCGTGTCTGGCATGGGC
>JAJNDL010000258.1 GCA_021156385.1 Moraxellaceae bacterium
TCCTTGGTCAGCGCGCCCATCGAGATGTAGTCCACGCCGGTGTCCGCGACGGCGCGCAGGTTGCCGGCGTGGATGCCGCCCGAGGCTTCGAGCTTCGCACGGCCCTGCGTGTGCATGACGGCGCTGCGCATCGCGTCCAGCGCGAAATCGTCGAGCATGACGATATCGGCGCCGGCTGCCAGCGCCTGGTCCAGCTCCTCCAGCGATTCGACCTCCACTTCCACCGGTTTGCCGGGCGCGATCGTGCGTGCGCGTGCCACGGCGGCGGCAATGCTGCCGGCCGCCATGATGTGGTTTTCCTTGATGAGAAAGGCATCGAAGAGGCCGAGGCGATGGTTCCTGCCGCCACCGACCTCGACGGCGTATTTCTGCGCGATGCGCAGGCCCGGCAGGGTCTTGCGCGTATCGAGGAGTTGCGTACGCGTGCCTTCGAGCAAGCGCGCCAAACGCGCCACCAGCGTGGCGGTGCCCGAGAGCAGTTGCAGGAAGTTGAGCGCGCTGCGTTCCGCCGTCAGCAGGCTGCGCGCAGGCCCTTCCAGTACCAGCAGGGTGGTGTTGGGCTCGGCATGGGCACCTTCCTCGACCATCCAGTGCGGGCGGATGCGGGGATCGACCTGGGTAAAGACGGCATCGGCCCAGGGCGAGCCGGCCAGCACCATGGGCTCGCGCGTGATGACGCGCGCGCGCGCCACGGCATCGGCAGGAATGAGGCCGGCGGTGATGTCGCCGGTGCCGATGTCTTCCTCCAGCGCAGCGCGGACATTGGCCATGATGGCGGCATCGAGCATTTCTGCAGGAATCATGCGGCTTCTCCTTGTTTGCCGGCGCAGTATAAGCGAATCGGTCGGGGTTGATGGCGGGCCATCGGCTCTCCGTGCTTGCCCATCCCTTTTCTTGGGGTAATCTACGGTCGCTACCCGTACGATTCCAAAAATTTGCGTAGCCAGGCAGTTTCCCATGGCGGATGACGTCAAGCCTCCCTCACCTCCGGTTGTACCCGCCCGGCCCGGCCCTGTGTCGACGGCTGCCCTGGAGACGTTGCGCACGCGCTGCATGCCGCTGCTGGGCGAGCTCGTCGCAGGCATGCTGAACAACTTCCAGGCCACCGTGTTCGACTGGATGCGCGACATCCCCGAGGCAGAACAGCAGCCCTACCTGGACATCGCCGCGCTGGTGAAGCGCAAGCGCAGCGAGATCGAGACCCAGACCGCGAACGCGCTCGCTGCCGGCTTTACGCGCCTGCAGCCGGTCTCCGGCGACAAAGGCAAGGCTGCGCAGACCATCGACTTCAGCAAGCTCAGCCTGGTCGGTACCGAAGACATGGACGTGACGGTGGCCGTCGATTCCCTGGTGGCACGTGCCCGCCTGCGCCTGGCAGCGCCGCTCAGCCTGCTCCGTCGCCGCTATGCGCACGTGCTGGGGCGCGCGGAACTGGCCGAGCGCGACATGCCGCTGGACCCGAGCGGGGTCGCCACGGCCTTTGGCGATGCCCTGGCCAATGCGGAAGCGTCGGCAGCGGGCAAGGTCATTGCCCTCAGGGTCCTGCAGCGCAAGGTCCTGGACGAGATGGAACCGCTCCTCGACGAGGCCAACCAGATATTCATCTCTGCCGGCGTGCTGCCCGATCTCAAGGTGGCATCCAATACCGACCAGGCCAAGAAGCCCAAGGCCGAGAAGCCGAAGCCGGAGCAGCCGAAGAAGGACGACGCCAAGTCGGCCCGCGACACCGAGCAGATCTTTTCCTTCCTGCAGAACATCCTGGGCGGCGCCGGCGGTCAGGTGGCCGAGCCCCTGCCCGGGGCCGGCGTGGCCGGCATGCAATTCCACGGCGGCCAGTACGTCGGCGGTGGCGGCATCGGCAGCCTGCCGGCAGAGGCCATCGGCGGCAGCGTGGCCGCGGTGCCGCTGGCGCCGCAGCAGATCGCGCCGACCGCCACCGTGCAGAAGGTGGAGACGCCGGAGCTCGTCACCAAGCTGTCGCAGATCCAGCAGGACCAGCCCAAGACGGCGCTGGCGGAGGAATCTACCTCGCCCAGCGTGGAGGAGGTCCGCACCAGCATCCGCGACAACCTGCGCTCCGACGAGGTGGTGGTCGAGGCCATCAAGCGCACCGACGAAGACGTCATCAACCTCGTCTCCATGCTGTTCGATCTCGTGCTGGGCGACAAGGACCTGCCGGCGGCGATGCGGTCGCTGATCGGCCGCCTGCAGATCCCCATGCTCAAGGTCGCGATCCTCGACAAGGCTTTCTTCCATGCCGAAGACAATCCGGCGCGGCGCCTGCTGAATGCGCTCGCCAAGGCCGGCATCGGCTGGAACAGCCGCAGTGCGGGCGGAGACGTGCTCTACGCCAAGATCGAGAACGTGGTATCGCGCATCCTCCACGAATTCGTCGATGACCTCGGCCTGTTCGAGCAGCTGCTCGCCGACTTCAATGCCTTCCACGAGCAGCAGCAGAAGCGCGCCGAAACCGTCGACAGGCGTACCCGCGAAACCGAGGAGGGCCGCGCCCGCGCCGAGCTCGCGCGCGCCATGGTGCAGCAGACACTGAACCGCCGCCTTGCCGGCCGGCAGCTGCCCCTGGTGGTCATCCGGCTGCTGCAGGAAGGCTGGCGCAACGTCCTGTACATCAACTGCCTGAAGGAGGGCACGTCCTCCGAAGCCTGGAAGCAGGCGGTGAAGGTGGTCGACGCCGTGATGTGGAGCATCATGCCGCAACCCGGCCCCGACTGGCAGGCCCGGCTCAGGGCGCTGGCGCCCAAGCTCTACAACAGCGTGAAGAAAGGCCTGGCCAGCGTGAACTATGATTCGCTGGCCGCGGAGAAACTGCTGCGCGAGTTGCAAGCGGTGCATATAGAGCAGTTGCGTGGCACGGCCACGCGCACGGTCAGCGTGGTCGAAGCGAAACCCGGCGAGGTGAGCCGCGAGGAAGGCCAGGTGACCGCCGCCGAAGTGGCCAAGGCCGATGCGGAGAAAGTGGCCGCGGTGGTGCTGCCGGAGGCGCAGACCACGCCCCCGCCGATTCCGGACGCGCTGCCCGAGGACAACGAATTCGTGGTGCTGGTGAACCGTCTCAACGTCGGCTGCTGGGTCGAGTTCAGCGACGGCGACAAGGTGGACCGGCAGAAACTGGTGGCGCGCATCCGCTCCGTGGACAAGCTGATCTTCGCCGATCGCCGCGGCGTCAAGGTGGGCGAGATGCCGGGCATGAAGCTGGCCATGGAGATGAACCTGGGCCGTGCGCGCCTGCTGGCGGAAGCCCAGTTCATCGATCGTGCGCTGGAATCCATGATCGGCAACCTGCGCGATCTCAGCAGCAAGGCGACCGTCAGGGCCTGACGCGGCGCCGGCGCGAAAGGAGAGGTTTCGATGGAAGTTGGCGCTGACCACTGGTTGCGGCCCGCACGGCATTGTCCTTCCCCCAACTGCAATCCGCGACCGCAGGACGCTGCGATCCGCCTCATCGTCGTCCATGGCATCAGCCTGCCGCCCGGGGACTTCGGCGGCCCCTGGATCGACGAACTCTTCACCAACACACTGGACCCGTCGCGGCACCCCTATTTCCAGGAAATCGCCGGGCTCACGGTGTCCTCGCACCTGCTGATCCGGCGTGACGGCGAGATCGTGCAGTACGTGCC
>JAJNDL010000259.1 GCA_021156385.1 Moraxellaceae bacterium
AGCAGGTGGTGGAACTGGTAGACGAAGCCGATGTGGCGGTTGCGCAGCAGGCCGCGCTGCACTTCGTTGCAGCGGCTGAAATCCTGGCCGCAGATGCGCACTTCGCCAGCCGTGGGCGAATCCAGCCCGCCGAGCAGGTGCAGCAGCGTGGTCTTGCCCGAGCCGGAGCTGCCGACGATGGCGACGAACTCGCCGCGGCGCACTTGCATGTCGATGCCGTGCAGGATCTCCAGCACCTGCGGGCCTTCCTCGAAACGCTTGACCAGCGCCCTCGCCTCCAGCACGAACTCACTCATAGCGCAGCGCCTCCGCCGGTTGCACCCGCGCCGCGCGTCGCGCCGGATAGATGGTGGCCACGAAGCTGAGCGCGAAGGCCACGGCGCTGACCCAGAGCACGTCACTGAACTTCAGCTGCGACGGCAGGTAATTCACGAAATACGCATCGAACAGGCTGACATTGAATAACTGCTCGATGCCGCTGGCGATGTCGCCGATAGTCAGCGACAGCAGCACCCCGAGCAGCACGCCGGCCATGGTACCGACCACGCCCACCACCGTGCCCTGCACCATGAAGATCTTCATGATGGTGGCCGGGCTGGCGCCCAGCGTGCGCAGGATGGCGATGTCGGCCTTCTTGTCGCTGACCACCATGACCAGGCTGGAGACGATGTTGAAGGCTGCCACGGCCACGATGAAGAGCAGCAGCAGCGCCATCATGGCCTTTTCCATCTTGATGGCGCTGAACAGGTTGCCGTGGGTCTGCGTCCAGTTGGTGGCGTAGAGATGTTCGGGGTGGCGTGCCGCCAGCATGTAGCCGATTTCCGGCGCTTCGAAGAGGTCGTGGAACTTGATGCGCACGCCCTGTACCCGGTCCTCGATGCGCAGCAGGCGGCCGGCATCGTGCAGGTTGACGTAGGCCAGCATGCCGTCGATGTCGGCGCCGACCTTGAACACGCCGACCACGGTGAAGCGCTTGAAGCGGGGAATGACGCCGGCCGGCGACAGCGAGGCCTCGGGCAATACCAGCGTTACCTTGTCGCCGGCATGCACGCCGAGGTTGGCGGCGAGGCCGGAGCCGAGCACGATGCCGAACTCGCCTTCGCGCAGCGCATCGATGCTGCCTTCCTGCATGTTGTGATGGACAATCGAAACGCCCTTCTCGGCCTCGGGGTCGATTCCGGTGACCATGGCGCCGCTGACCAGGCCGCTGGCGGCGAGCATGCCCTGCAACTGGTTGAACGGCGCCGCCGCCTCCACGCCCGGCTCGCGGCGTGCGTAATCCACCACGCGCTGCCAGTCACGAAACGGATCGTAGGCATTCAGGGTTGCCTGTGGCACCATCCCGAGAATGCGGTTCTTGAGTTCGCGGTCGAACCCGTTCATCACCGAGAGCACGGTGATCAGCACCGCCACGCCCAGCATCAGTCCGATGATGGACGTCAGGGAAATGAAGGAGATGAAGTGGTTGCGGCGCTTGGCGCGCGTGTAGCGCAGGCCGATGAAGAGGAAGGCGGGCTTGAACATGCGGCGCATTAAACCACAGCTTTAGAGAGCCGGGCATAACTACAATAAAGGTAGCACCATGACTTCAGCACAGCAGGGCCCTGTCGAACGGCGGCGGGCCACCCGGGTGAACTCCGACCTTGCGCTTGCCTACCAGATCATCACCGCACGCGAAGCCGAGTGCGACCCCTACGACCCGCGCTTTTCCCTGCCCCATCACTTCACGCTCTCCCAGCGCCTGCAGCGCGTCGACGACCTCGTCCGCGACGAACTCGACGACCTGCGCGACGCCCGCCCCGAACTGGGCCTCGTCCTGGACACCGTCAGCGAGAAGCTCGACATCCTCGCCCGGGCGATCGAGGGCAGCATCGGCCAGCTCGTCTCGCCCGCCCCCAAAAACGTCAACCTTTCCGAAAGCGGGCTGTCCTTCCATGCCGAGGAACCGGTGATGCCCGGTACCCTCCTGCATCTCGCCATCAGCAACACCCGGCGCAACTACCACATCGCCGCCATCGGCCGCGCCGTCTACTGCGAAGAAGAGGATCTTGAGGGCTACCGGACCGGCGTCGCCTTCCTGACCCTGCGTGACGAGGACCGCCAGGTACTGGCCCGTGACATCATTCGCAAAGTCCAGGAAAACGCCGTAATTGAGGACTTTCTGAACCCCGAAAACGGTTGAATATTGATCGTTAAGTCTCTACAGTCCTTGAGGTTTCCATAACAACCAATAAGGAACGGGACCGATGATGCGCGCTACGCTCAGCACCTGCGCCCTCCTGCTTGCCGTCAGTTCAGGCGTCCATGCCGCTCCCCTTCCGAGTGCCGGCATGAGCATGCAGGCCGTGGAAAAACAGTTCGGGCAACCCCTCAAGAAGAACGCCGCCATCGGCCAGCCGCCCATCACGCGCTGGGAATACGACGGCTACGTAGTGGTATTCGAGCGCTCCACCGTGGTTGGCAGTGTCAATGTCGTGCGTGCAGCCGGCGCCAGCCAGCCCGTCCCGGCTCCCGCTGCGGCGGCCAAGGCTCCCGCCAGGGCGCCGGCACCTGCCGCCGCGGCTCCCGTCCCGACTGTCGCCACCCCCGTAACCGCTCCGGCACCCGAGCCGGCTCCGGCTGCAGCGCCGGCACCCGCGACTGCCGCCGCACCGGCGCCGGCTCCCTCCGCTCCGGCAACAGCGCCGGCCGGGGACGACGCCATGAGCAAGGCCGCCGCCGAAAAGGCCGCCCAGGACAAGGCGCCCGCCAGCGACGTGCCGCCGCCTGCCGAGAGCTATACCTTCGACCCGGAAACCGGCCGCATCATCATCAAGTGAGCAGCCACAGCATCACCAAGGCCGACGCCGAGTCGGCCTTTTTTATTGGCTCGCGCCGTCCCTGCGTTACGGAGAAGCTGACATGCGCGCGACTGCATCCGTCTATGCTCGGCAGAGGAGTCGGCAATGCAGCCCGGCCTCGCCGGATGGACGTCGACCGGCGGCCGGCGGGCGGTCATGACAGCGTCATCCGTTTGTGGATGAATCAGGTGTACGGCTCTTGAATCACCGGCACCGGGAGAGACCATGCGTCTGATCGGCCACCGTGGCGCACGCGGCGAAGCCCCTGAAAACACCCTGAGCGGATTCCGCTACCTGCGCCGGCTCGGCGTGCACGCCGTCGAGCTCGACATCCTCGTCAGCGCCGACGGCGAACTGGTGGTCATCCACGACAGCTTCCTCGACCGCACCACGACCAGCCACGGCCGCGTCGACGGCAAGACCGCCGCCGAGCTTGCCGCCGTGGACGCCTGCCACCAGACCTTTCCGCAATGGCCCGACACCGAAGGTGTGCCCACCCTGCGCCAGGTCATGGAAGTGCTGCGCGACTTCGAGCACATCCAGTTCGAGGTCAAGGCGCGCAGCGAGGCCGAGGCCATGGTGGTGGCGGAAAAATTCCCGCCGCTCTGGCGCGAGTTCGACTTCGGCGAACGCGCCTTCACGACCTCCTTCAATCCGCATTACCTGCAGTTCGTGCGTCGCACTGCGCCGGAAATTCCGCGCGGCTTCCTGTTCGAATACGACTTCGCCTTCGATCCGGTAACGATTGCCCAGTCGCTGGGCTGCCGCTCGCTCGGGCCGCACCAGGAGCGCTGC
>JAJNDL010000260.1 GCA_021156385.1 Moraxellaceae bacterium
GCCGCCCCAGGCGATGCCGCGGTTGCCGAGGAAGACGTTGTTGATGGGGATGCCGTTGACCAGCATCAGCACCTGGGAGTTGTAGCCGGTGAAGATGCCACGGAAGGCATAAATGGCGTTGTAGTTGAAGTGCCCAACCGAGACGTGCAGGCCCGGCACGCTCGCCAGCACCTGCTCGAGCTCGGTGGCACCCATGGCCTCGATGTCGCGCGCGGTGATGACGGTGGCCACCGCCGGCACCCGGCTCAGCGCCTGCTGGCGACCGGTGGCGATACTGACCATGGCTTCGTCGCCATAGGCGAGCGCGAGCTCCTCCTCGTCGGAGGCGGCACCTGCGACGCCGGCAACCAGCGTGAGGCCCAGAACAAGGCAACAACAAGAGGATCGGCGACGCAGCATGGGCAGCTTCTTCCGTGACAGTCCATTGAACAGGATGCTCCCCTGCCTTGTCGCGGCGCGCGCCCATCCCTGCCCTGAGGCAGCGGCGGCCAGCGCGAAAGGCACCCGGGGTGCGCCAAAAAGCCGGCTTACGCAGGCCTGCCGTCTGGGAAAAGGAGACGGCGCTGGCGCATGACTACCCCGATTAGGAGGAGCAACTATGGTACTAGCTCAAGTGGCCTGAACCATTACAAAAAATACACTGATACGACCAGCGGTAGTGACTTTGCTGGACAGGAAATCTCTTCGGGCTTTATCCGACGCCCCCTGTGTCCTGTAGCGTGCGACGCGGCTTCCAGGCGCGCGGCGGTTCGCCCTCGTAGGCGACCTGGCTGCAGGGCAGTGCGAACAGCGAGCCCTCGCCGTGCGCCGCGGCATCCAGGTAGCAGGGCGGCATGCCGCCCTGGAAAGCGGAGAACCAGTAGGCATGGAACTCCGCGGCGGAAAGGCCGAGGTCGGCGGCCAGCGCGGCAGTGAGGCCGCCGTAGTTCATCTTTACCCGCCAGCGCCCGTTGTAGAGATAGTCCTCGACGGCGAGCGCGAGCTTGAGGTGGGGGCCCTGGTCGAGTCCGAGCTCGCCTGCCAATGCGAGGATGCGCGGGTTGCGCTCGTCACCGTTCACCAGCGGACGTCCGAAGCCGGGAATGATGCGGCGGGCTTCCAGCTCGGCATGGACGCAGGCCTCCAGGCTTTCTCCCGCATCCATGCCTGCCTTGGTGCGCAGATAGAAATCGATGGCACGCCTGAGGATGCCGCCGCCGTAGATGGTCGCTTCCGACACCGCCAGGGCCGCAGCCACGCCCAGCGTGAAGGTGCTGCGCGCACTGCCCGCCAGTGCCGCCACGCGGTTGTTCCAGATGCGCGCGTCGGGATAACTGGTGTAGACCCAGATCGCCTCGAGCAGACGCAGCTGCGCAGCGCTGAAGCGTCGGCCGGTGATCCCGAAGAGGTTGAGCTCGAACCAGCTCCAGTCCTTCAGCTCCACATGCAGGTCGTGGCCACGGAAGATGACATGACTGCCCTGGTAGAACTTGCCGAGGCGGCTCCGCACCACGCCGGCCTTGTCCGGGTCCGGGAAACGGTCCGTCGGGCTCATGCGCCCTCCTCGCCTTCCAGCTCGACCTCGCCGAAAGGAAACTGGCGGAAGCCGCGGTCGCGCTGCTCGAGGGCATGGGCGGCGGCACCCGGCAGGCGCAGCAGCAAGTAGAGCATCTCCCCCTGCGCCGGAGTGAAGCCGAGGTCGGCCAGGGCCGCTGCGGCCACGCCTGCCAGCGCCAGCGGCCGGCCGGCTGACTCCTCCAGCAGCGCGAGGTTGTCCTCAAGGAAGCCGAGACAGGAGCCCGGACTGAGGCGACGCAGCGTCGCCAGCGCCTCGCGTACCGATGTCGCCGTGGCAATGCCATGCGGATCGAAGCCGGGGGCGTGCTCCGGCGCCGGCCAGATGCTGCCGGGCACTGCCGGCGGTCCCTCGGCAAGGCGCCGCTGCCAGGCGGCGCCGTCGCTGCCGCAGGCTACCCACCCCTCCAGTGCCAGCAGCACCTCGTGGCCGCCGCCATGACCGCCGGCACCGACCGCAAGCGCCGCCATCAGGCAGCTTGCGGCGGTGGAGCCGCCGACGCCGGCGGCCATGGCGGCATGCACCGAGGCATCCCGCGGGCCGGGGTTGGCGAGCGCCACGGCCAGCGCCTCCAGCAGCGCGGAGGCGGCCGGCGTAGGCGCTTCGCCACGGAACAACAGGAAGAGCATGTCGGTCCAGTGCGCCTGCCCCAGCAGGTCGCCGTAGACATCGTAGCCGCGGCAGCGCGCGCGCCGCGTCGCGTAGGGATTGTCCGCCTCGGCCTCCTCCTGCCAGATGCGCGTGCGGATGATGGCGGAGGCAACGCTCAAGCGTCGGCCCCGGTCAGCACGCGCATGCGGGCATTCATGGGCGGCACCTCGGCCGGATCGACGCGCACGTCGAGCAGGGTCGGACCGCGGCGCGCGCACATCGCCTTGATGTCGAGGGCGAGCAGATCCTCCGGCCCGCGGATGACGTGGCCCTCGGCGCCAAGCGCGCGCGCCAGCGCGGCGAAGTCGGTGGCCGGCATTTCGCAGCCGATGGATTCGGCGCCGGCGAGGCGCTGGCCGTGCTTCACCATGCCCAGAGAAGAGTCGTTGAGCACCACGAAGATCACCGGCAGCCCTTCGGCTACCGCCACCGACATCTCCTGGCCGTTCATGAGCAGGCTGCCGTCACCGGTGATGCATACCGCCGGCTGTTCGCGGCTGGCGGCCACGGTACCGACGGCGGCACCGATGGCCCAGCCCATCGGCGCGAAGTTCATGGTCAGGCGCAGCCAGCCGCCGTGGCTGCGGCGCCGCTCCGCCGGCTTGCGCAGCAGGCCTTTCCGGCGCCGCTCGCCGACACGGCGGTCGCCGGCGGGATTCAGGTAGTGGATGGCCCAGCCAACGCTGTTGCCGGAATCGGCGAAGAAGCGCGTGCTGGGCGGGAACAGGCGGCCGAGCTCGTGCATGAGCCGCTGCGGCTTGATGGGCGTGGCATCGCTGGCGCAGCTCGCCGGATCGGCGACCAGGCTCCTGAGTGCGCGGGCCGCGCCCTGCTGCTGGCGCATCGCGCGGCGATAGGCATGGGGCTCCGTGCCATTGCCGGCTTCGAGGCGCTCGATCAGGCGGGCGAACACCGTGGCGACATGGCCGCGCACGTGCAACTGCGCCATGGGCGTACGCGAGAGATGCTCCTCCGGCTCGTCGACATGGATCAGCCGCTCGTTGAGCAGCAGCTGGCTCCAGCCGCCGCTGTTGAGCTCGCCGAGGCTGGCGCCGGCAGCGAGGATGACGTCGACCCCGGGAGCCTGCAGCGCCTCCTCCGCCGCGGCATGCCCGGCGAACCCGAAGACGCCGCGATAAAGCGGATGACTGGGACTGACCAGCCCCTTGCCATCCGGCGTCGTCACCACCTGGGCGCCGATCATGTCGGCGTACTGCAGGATGAGGCTGGAGGCCTCGCCGCAGCCGGCCCCCACCACGATGACGACCTTCTGCGCCGCCTGCAGCGCCTGGTGCAGTTGCGCCACGGCGCCGTCGTCGACCGGATGCGCGGGCAGCAGCAGGCGGTCGAGGCGGAAGGCCGGCGCCGACAGCGGGTTCTCGTGGCGGAAGACGTCGGCGGGAATGCTCAGGTGCACCGGACC
>JAJNDL010000261.1 GCA_021156385.1 Moraxellaceae bacterium
CTGGCTGCTTTCCTTTGTGCACGACCTCGACGGCGGCCCCGGTCGCGTGGTGATCCTGGATGCGCAGGACCTCGCCGGCCCGCCGCAGGCGGTGATCGAGATGCCGGTGCGCGTGCCGCTGGGCTTCCACGGCAACTGGATCGCCGACGTCGCGTAAACGCCAGCAAGGGCAAAGGCGGGGCACCGGCAGCCTGCACGCAGGCCCAGTGCTTCCGCCTGAAACTCCGCGCAACGCCAGAGCCAGAATCGGAACAGGAATGCAAAAAATGAAGATCGGCCGGGGCATTTTTCCCGCGGTACTGCTGGCAGTGACTACCATCGGCCTCGCCAGGGCACAGTCGCTCTGCGTCTTCGACATGGCCGGCGCCAACGGCCCGCTCTACGCCGAAATGAAGCAGTTCGAGCTGGAGGCAAAGCGCCGCGGCGTGACGCTGGAGCTGCGCGCCTACACCAGCGAACGTATCGCCACCGACGAATTCAAGGCCGGCCAGTGCGACGCCGTCGTCATCACCGGCATCCGCGCCCGCGCCTTCAATGCCTTCACTGGCAGCATCGACTCCATCGGCGGCCTGCCCGACTACGATACGCTGCAGCAACTTCTCGCCACGCTGGCCCGGCCGGAGGCAGCCCCGCTGATGCGCAGCGGCCCCTACGAGGTCGCCGGCATCCTGCCGCTGGGCGCGGTCTACCTCTTCCTGCGCGACCGCCGCATCGACAGCGTCGAGAAGATGGCCGGGCGTAGGATCGCCGTGTTCGACTACGACGCCGCGCAATTGCGCATGGCGGCACGCATCGGTGCGCAGCCGGTGAATGCCGACGTCACCAGCTTCGCCGGCAAGTTCAACAATGGCCAGGCGGACGTGGTGGCGGCGCCCGCGGTCGCCTACCTGCCGCTGGAACTGTACCGCGGCGTTGGCAGCAAGGGCATGGTGCTGAAATATCCGCAGGCACAGGTCACGCTTCAGCTCCTCCTGCACCACGGAAAATTCCCGGAAGGATTCGGCGCACAGGCTCGCGCGTATTTCCCGTCGCGTTTCGATGCCCATCTGCGTGCCATCCGCAGCGCCGAGGACGACATCTACTTCTTCCTGCCGCCGCCTGACGGCGAGGCGCCGCATTTCCGCGAGATGCTGCGCCAGGCCCGCATCGCGATGACGGCGGAAGGCATCTATGACCGGCGCATGATGAGCCTTCTGAAGCGCGTGCGCTGCCGGCAGGCGCCAGCGCAGGCCGAATGCGGCGACAGGGCGGAGTGACCATGAAATCTATCGCTGCTGCACTGCTTTTCTGCTGCTCCACAGCGTCGGTCGCGCAGCCCGCGACCGCCGAGGGCGAGCAACTGCTGGCACGCTTCGCCGAAGCCCTGCGCCAGAAGGATGCCGCCGCCCTCGCCCGGCTCATCCGGCCCAGTGCGCCGGTGCAGATCCTCTGGCTGGATGCGACGCCGGCCAAGCGCTTCACCATCACCGGCGCCGACTACGTGCAGCAGATGCGCGCACTGTGGAGATTCTCACGCGAGGACCGCCACGAATTCAGTGCAGTGCAGTGGCGCCATGGCAGCGACGGCCGCCTGTACGCACGCCTCGAGCACCGCGAAACCCGCCTGCTGCAGGGCGAGGCCTCGGGACAGGACGACCAGCTCGAACTCGAAATGGCCCGCGACAGCGATGGCCTGCGCATCAGCCGCGTCCAGGCCGGCACGAAGCTGTGGTGACCGCCATGACCACTACGGAACGCCGGCTCTACCAGTTCCCGCTCTCGCTCTACTGCGAGAAGACGTGCTGGAACCTCGACTGCAAGGGCCTGCCGTGGCAGGCCGTCAACCTGATGCCCGGTCCGCACATCCCCGTGGCATGGTGGCTGGCGCGGCAGCGCACGCTGCCCATCCTGCGTGACGGCAAGATGTGCATTGGCGACTCCACCGCGATCGCGCTGTATCTCGAGAAGCATTATCCGCAACATGCCCTGCTGCCGCAGGACGCGGCACTGCGCCGCGAGGTGCTGGCACTGGAGGAATATTTCGACGACATCGGTGACCACGTGCGCCGCAGCGTGTGGAGCCTGGCGGTGGACAGCCCCGAGGTCAGCCGCATCTTCTTCCACGGCTACGCTGCACAGCAGCAGCGGCTGGGTGAGCTCATGCGCCCGCTGCTGCGTCTCATGATCCGCTGCACCTTCGACGTCTGGCCGAAGCAGGTGGAGGCATCGTGGCAGCGTGTCGAGGATGGGTTGGCGCTGGTGGAGTCGCGCCTGCGGAATACCGGCAGCGGTTATCTCGCCGGCGACCGCTTCACGCTGGCTGACCTGACGGCGGCGTCGATGCTCGCCCCGCTGATCGGCCCTCCCGGAAGTCCCTGGCCGGACGACCGCGTCGGCATTGAGCCGGGACCGGGGCGCGAGCAGTTTCGCGCCCGCGATGCCGGCCGTTGGATACTGGCCATGTATGCCCGGCACCGGCAGCCGGTCATATCCTGATCGCAGTCACGAGAAAGGATGCAAAAACGCAGTGCATCGCGCTTGCACCATTGATGCCCATCAACTCGCCCCTGCCGGCACGGGTGGCGTGGGCCTACCGACGATCGAGCGCGCACGAATTCTTCCTCGCGTCGGTGCATGCGCAGCAAACGGGAATCCCTCTCTCGCTTTGTCGTCAGTGCCACCGCAACAGCGCCCTCAATTTGACCTGAATCAGGCCGGGCGCAATTAATCCGCCACTCGCCACTGTAACCTTTGACGCTGTAAAAACATCTTTCTAGGGTGGAGTCACCGCACACAACGACACCCGAGGAAGTCATGGCCATCCAGGTCGACCCGATCCGCCGCAACCTGAAATTCCTGCTGCCGCACACGAAAGCCACGAGCTGGAATCCGGGCGGCCTGCACATCACGCAGTTCTACAACACGCTGTCGCTGTTCTTTCCTGCCGGCGAACGCTTCTTCATCCAGAGCGTGCGCAATTACCGCGCGCAACTCGACGAACCGAAACTGAAAGAGCAGATCTCCGCCTTCATCGGCCAGGAAGGGTTCCACACCCGCGAGCACGAGGACTACAACCTCGCCCTCGCCGAAGCCGGCCTGCCGGTGGAAGCCATGGATAAAATCGTCGTGGACGTGCTGGAGGCCGTGAAGAAACTGCCGAAGCCCCTACAGCTAGCCGCCACCGTCGCGCTCGAGCACCTCACTGCCGTGCTCGGCGACACACTGCTGCGCGACCCCGACCTGCTGAAAGGCTGCGACCCGAACTACGCGGCAATCTGGCAGTGGCATGCCATCGAGGAGACCGAACACAAGGCCGTCTGCTACGACGCCTATGAGACCGTCATGGGCAAGGGCGTCGACGCCTATGCCCTGCGCGCCGCCGCCTTCGTCATCGCCAATGCCATCCTGTGGAGCCTCTACATCCCGTTCCTCATCGAGATGGTACGGCGCAGCGGCGGCCTCAGCGACGTGAAGGGCTGGGCGAAGCTCGGCAATTTCCTGATGGGCAAGCCCGGCATCCTGCGCCGGGTGATTCCGGAGTGGCTGGATTTCTTCCGCCCGGGCTTCCACCCGTGGATGCACGACAACCGCGAGCACCTGCAGCTGGCGCAGGAGCTGATGCAGCGCGTCGCGACCTTCCAGCC
>JAJNDL010000262.1 GCA_021156385.1 Moraxellaceae bacterium
GTCACCTGCGCATCCTGTCCGGCCTCTACGGCCTGCTGCGCCCGCTCGACCGTCTGCAACCCTACCGCCTGGAGATGGGCACGGCACTGGCCAATCCAGCCGGGCGCAACCTCTATGCCTTCTGGGGCGACACCATCGCCCAGGCATTGAACAAGGCGCTGGCGGAGCAGGGCGATGACGTGCTCGTCAACCTGGCGTCCGATGAATACAGCAAGGCGGCGCTGACGAAGGTGCTTGCAGCCCGTGTGGTGACGCCGCAGTTCCGCGAGGAGAAGGACGGCAAGTTCAAGATAGTGAGTTTCTATGCCAAGCGCGCCCGCGGCCTGATGGCAGGCTACATGGTGCGCAATCGTGTGGCAGTGTCTGAGGCGCTGAAGGATTTCAGTGCCGAGGGCTACGCCTTCAACCGCAAGCTTTCCACACCGGACACCCTGGTATTCACGCGCAGGATGCCGGTGAAATAAGCCCGACGGCCCCGAGACGAGACCCGAGAGAACGACATGACCGACCTGACCGACGCCCAGCGCACCGAACTCGAGGCTGCTGCCTTCCGTCGCCTGGTGCAGCACCTGCGCGAGCATCCCGAGGTGCAGAACATCGACCTCATGAACCTGGCGGGCTTCTGCCGCAACTGCCTGTCCAAGTGGTACCGCGCCGCGGCGGAGGAGCAGGGCGTTGCCCTCAGCGACCCCGAGGCGCGCGCGATCATCTACGGCATGCCCTACGAGGACTGGAAGGCCCGTTACCAGAAATAGCGGGTGTTAAGCAGAGCCATACGAAGGACACACTGAAGGCCACCCGGCAGCCCGGATAATCCGTCACAGGATTAAAAGAATCGCGGGGGCCGTCATGGAAGACCTGTTCGCCCTGCAGGAGCCTTGGTGGCAGCTCATGCTCCGGGGCCTGATCATCTACATCGGGATCCTTCTTTTCGTACGCCTGTCGGGCAAGCGCGAGGTCGGGCAGTTCACGGCCTTCGACATGGCCGTGCTGCTGATCGTGAGCGAGGCTGTCTCGCCGGCCTTGTCGGCCGAGGAGAAGTCGGTCACGGGCGGTCTCCTGGTCCTGGCGACGCTGTTCGCCGCCAATTCCGGCCTGAGCTGGTTGTCCCAGCGCTCCGTGCGCATCGACCGGGCCCTGCAGGGCGAGCCCGAGTTCCTGGTGCGCAGCGGCAGGGTCGACTACGACGCCATGAGGCGCCTGGGCGTCAGCCACAATGACCTGCTCTCGGCCCTGCACAAAGGAGGGCTGATGACGCCGCACGAGGCCGAGTTCGCCATTCTGGAGACAAGCGGCGAGATCACCGTGAAAAAGCGCCATGGCAGGGACGAAAGTCATGAGTAGCGCCCTGTCGCGGACAGGGTTTTTGCCCTGACAAGCCCCCCGAAACCCTTTAGAATCCGCGCCCTCCCACCCACCCGCCGTCGATGAGGACACGCCGTGAGCGCCGAGACCATCAAAGCCATGCAGGACGACCACTTCAGCCGCTGGAAGAACCGCGAAGCCATTGCCGAGACCATGATCCCCATGATCGGCAAGCTCTACCGCGAGCGTAACGTGATCGTCGCGGTCTACGGCCGCAGCCTCGTCAACCACTCCGTCATCCAGATCCTCAAGTCGCACCGCCGCGTGCGCATGATCGCCGGTGACCTCTCCGTGGTGGATACCTTTCCGCTGCTGTCCGCCCTCGCCAATCTCGACCTCGGCCCCTGCGTGGTGGACATCGGCAAGCTCGCCATCGACCTGCGCGATGCCGGCGGCGGCGATATCGACGAATTCGTGAAGAAGGCCGTGGCACCGGCCGTCGGCAAGAAGGACGAAGGCCAGGCCACCGACATCGTGCTGTTCGGCTTCGGCCGCATCGGCCGCATGCTGGCCCGCCTCCTGGTCGAGAAGACCGGCTCCGGCAACGGCATGCGCCTGCGTGCCGTCGTCGTGCGCAAGACCCAGGAAGGCGACCTGCAGAAGCGTGCCTCCCTGCTGCGCCGCGACTCCGTGCACGGCCCCTTCGACGGCACCATCGCCGTGGATGAAGAGAACGAGGCCATCATCGCCAACGGCAACTTCATCAAGGTCATCTACGCCAGCAAGCCGGAAGAGGTCGACTACACCCAGTACGGCATCAACAACGCCATCCTGATCGACAACACCGGCAAGCTGAAGGACGAGGAAGGCCTGGGCCGCCACCTGAACAGCAAGGGCATCGCCCGCGTCATCCTGACGGCTCCCGCCAAGGGCACGATCAAGAACATCGTCTACGGCGTGAACAGCAACACCATCAGCTCCGACGACAAGATCCTCTCCGCCGCCTCCTGCACCACCAACGCCATCACGCCGATCCTCAAGGTGCTGGACGAGAAGTACGGCATCGTTTCCGGCCATGTGGAAACCGTGCACAGCTTCACCAACGACCAGAACCTGATCGACAACTACCACAAGGCCGACCGCCGCGGCCGTTCCGCCGTGCTCAACATGGTGATCACCGAGACCGGCGCCGCCAAGGCCGTGGCCAAGGCGCTGCCGCAACTGCAGGGCAAGCTCACCGGCAACTCCATCCGCGTGCCGACCCCCAACGTCTCGCTGGCCATCCTGAACCTGGCCCTCCCGAACGCAGTGACCCGCGACGAGGTCAACGAATACATGCGCCAGGTGGCGCTGTACTCCGACCTGCAGGGCCAGATCGACTACACCAACTCGACCGAGGTCGTCTCCACCGACTTCATCGGCTCGCGTTCCGCCGGTGTCTTCGATGCCCAGGCCACCATCGTCAACGGCAACCACGCCACGCTCTACGTGTGGTACGACAACGAGATGGGCTACAGCTGCCAGGTCGTGCGCATCGTGCAGCAGATGGCCGGCGTGAAGTACGAGAGCTTCCCGCCCGCGGACACCTCCGTGCACTGATCGCCGCAAGCTTGCGTGCAGGTATCGGGCCGGCAATTGCCGGCCCGATGCTTTTCCGGGCAGGGCTTTTTGCGGCTTCGGCAGCTGTGCCTGCCCTGCCGGTTCACAGACCGGGGTCGGGCAGTCTTGAGCGGACAGGCCGCTGTGCTATGGTCCGGCCAGAAGAGGAGTGATGCATGGCCTGGGTTTATCTGCTGGTGGCGGCGGCCTTCGAGATACAGTGGGCGGTCACCATGAAATACACCGAGGGCTTCAGCCGGCTGTGGCCGTCGCTGGCCTGTGTGACCGGAATGGCGGTCTCCGTGTTCTTCCTGGCGCTGGCGCAGCGCACGCTACCCGTCGGGACGAGCTACGCCATCTGGACCGGCCTCGGCGCCGTCGGCACAGCCCTGTGCGGCATGCTGCTCTTCGGCGAGTCGCGCGAGGTGGCGCGACTGGTCTGCATCGGACTGATCGTGGCCGGGGTGCTGGGCCTCAAGCTCGTGACGCCTGCGGCGTCATGAGGCGGATGCAGGGCAGCGCAACCTTGCTCCTGCGATAACGACAATCGAACAGGGAACTTTCCGTGTCTGCCTTTCTGCAGAATCTGAAGACCTCGCTGGCGCGCGCCGCCGATACGCTGGGGCGGCGCCTGAAGCAGAGCTTCTTCCTCTGGCTGGCCGCCGTCTTCACCGTCATCGCCATCGTCGATGCCGGCACGCTCAACTACGCCTGCGCCTGAACGTACCGGCCCCTGATCCTGATATCGTCATCGTCGACATCGACGAGAAAACGCTTGCCGCGATGGCGAAAGACTATGGTCGCTGGCCCTGGCCGCGCCAGGTGCTGGCGGAGTTCCTCGAGAACGTGAATGCCCAGCAGCCGAAGACCGTGGTCTTCGACGTACTGTTCAGCGACCCCGACATCCAGAACCCCGACAGCGACGCCTACTTCAACGAGGTGGTCGGGCAGAGCCCGAACGTCTTCCTGCCCATGCTGCGCCTGGATGCCAAGCATGACGCGCTCTCGCAATTGCCGGCCGCC
>JAJNDL010000263.1 GCA_021156385.1 Moraxellaceae bacterium
ATCGTCGTCGGTATAGGTGCGGTCCATCAGGCCGAAGGCCTGCGCATCGACCTCGATCCAGGACCAGGAATAGCCGACCAGTCCGTAGATCCCGCCCACATTGCCGAAGGGCAGCTTGCCGCGCGCGTATACGCCGGTCGCCGCCTTCACGCGCGTGTGCACGATGCCCCCGAGCACCGGCGCTTCGTCGTCGTCGAAACCGATGGTGGCCTGGTATTCCACGCCGAGGTAGCGGTTGAACTCGGTGCCGATGCGGAAGCGGCCGGCGCTCATTTCCAGCTCGGCGTCACGCACCGTCAGGGTGTTGATGACGTAGTCGACGCCGATGTAGGGCGACTCCTTGACGAAGTCGGGATCGATGTAGGTGCCATTGGCAAAGGCGGGCCTGATGCAGGCCACGAGCAACCCGAGGATGAGCGCCGCTTTTTTCATGTGCATTCCATTTGGCATTGGTGAAAAGGGTGAAGCCTGTGCACCGCGTCGGGCTGCCGACCCCGGCCGTGTCGAACCGGGGTCGGGCCCGCCCGGTCAGGGCGGCGTGCAGTAGGTACGTGCTACCGGGGCCGGCCGTACCGGCACATCCGGGCCGCTGTCGCCGCCATCGCCCCACACGTTGAGCTCGGTGACGGTGACGTTGCACTGCGCGTCCACGACCATCTGGAACACCGTCCACCATTCCGTGGTCGGCGCGTTCTCGCCCGGACCCGGACGGAAGCGCTGCACCTCGAGGCCGCGGCGCAACTCGACGATGGTCGGCGAGTCGGTGATGCCCGGGTTGGAGTCCTGGCCGAAGTTGCGCACGCCGTAGGTGTAGGTGCCGACCATGAGGCGGCGCAGCGTGATCACTTCGGGGCCGTAGCCGGTGGTGTCGTCGACATCGAGCGCGGCGTAGGGATCCGTGATCAGGCTGCCCTTGCTCGACCACAGCACGTGCGTGCCGTCCGGTGCGAACAGGTGCGAGTCGTTGTCACTCGGGCTCTCGCCCCAGGTCAGGGTGATGCGCGGCGCGCCGGACAGGGCGGCCAGCACCAGGCACTCGCTCATCACCGTCTCCGCGCCGGCGGCAGCGGGGGCCGAGGTGGCCAGCGTGTTGGTCAGGTAGTTGCCGAGGCCGCCGTTGACGATCAGCGAGCTGTCCGCCTTCACCGCGACGCGGAAGCTACCGCTGCTGTCGGTAATGGCGGAGGAGATGCCGGAGTAGTCGATGCCTTCCGCGGAGACACGTACGTTGGCGACGCGGGCGCCGCCGACTTCGTTCTCCACGCAACCGCGCACATAGGACACCGGCGTGACCTCGGTGCCGGCCATCCAGGTGCCGAAGCGGTCGATGACGCCTTCGTAATACTGGTTGGGTGCCGTGCCGCCCAGCGCGGCGGTGGCGCCGGAGTCGACCCACTTGCCGGTCTCGGTGTCGAAGTAGTACAGCGCCAGGTTGGCCGGGGCCGCCGTGGTGGTGCGCGTGCTGTAGGGAATGCGGATGGTGGCGGTCTGGCCGGCTGCGAGCTGGGCATCGGCGCCGGTGGCGTCGACGGCGGTGACGGTGAAACCGCCCCAGGTTTCCAGGGGCTCGCCGGCGGCGTTGGTAAAGTCGCCCGGCGCCGCGTTCAGTTCCTGCGACATGTTGATCGGGGTGGTGCTGACGGTGAGCGGGCCCGTGGCGGCGCCGCCGTCTTCCTGCTCCACGCTGTTCCCGGGGATCGTCACCTGCCCGGACGAACCGGGCACGGTGGCGGTGCCACCGGCGGCGAGGTCGACGCTCGTGGTGGCGGCGACCGGCAGCATTTCCACCAGCACGTAGGCGGTGAAGCTGCTGACGGCGTTCACCACGACATAGGCGTCCATGTAGCCCGGCGCGGTCACGCGCAGCAGTGCGCTGCCCGAGGCCCGCACTTCTAGCAGGTCGAACAGGCCGTTGGCATCGGAGGTGTCGGTGACGGGAGGCGGGAAGATGGTGCCGGTGTAGGTTTCCACCGGGGCCGCCTCCATGCTCAGCGTGGCACCGACGATGTCGGCGCCGGTGGAGGCGTCGGCAACGCGGCCGGACACGTTGGCCGGCGCCACGGGCGGCTTGGGCGAGGCCAGCGAGGACAGCGTGACGTCGGCCTCGGGGCCGCAGGCCGCCGTGAACATCGCAGGAAGCGCTTGGGTGTCAGCTGCTGCCGCATACGGGCGCACGCAGCCAGGACGGCCACCAGGGACCGGGTCACCAGACCATACATTTAGGTTTCCCCTGCAAACCCGCTATGCATCCTGCCCGCGGCGGTGCCCGGCGTCCTGCCGGTGCTTATTGTTCTTGACGGTACCCGGAGGGCCCGCGCCACCCGACTTTAACAGCGGAAACAGCGGCTTGGAACCGTAGCATGCGAACCCGGATGAAGTTTTCGCGACGGACTGTGACCGATGCCCTGAAGCTTGATCGCCAGGCAGGGAAGCTGGCAGGCTGCCTGCCTTGCCGGCCCGGGGGCCGGCCTCCACCGCAGGAACCGCCATGAGCCGCCAGCCGCTTGCCAACGCCCAGGGACGCATCGCCATCGTCGATGGCCTGCGCACGCCCTTCGCCCGCATCGCCACCCACTTCCGCCACCACTCCGCCATCGACCTCGGCGCCCTGGCCGTGGCCGAGATCCTGAAACGCAACCAGCTCCAGGCCAACCAGGTCGACCAGCTCGTCTTCGGCATGACGGTGATGATCCCCGAGGCGCCCTTCATCGCCCGCGAGATCGCCCTCGCGCTCGGCCTCGACCGCCTCGATGCCTATTCCGTCACGCGTGCCTGCGCCACCAGCTTCCAGACCGCGGCCAATGCCGCCGAGTCCATCCTCGCCGGCAACGCGGAAGTCGTGATCGCCGGCGGCACCGACTCGACGAGTTCGGTGCGCCTGCCGATGTCGCCGAAGTTTTCCGCCATCATGCGCGACGTGAACTTCGCCAGGAGCGTGGGCGACCGCATGAAGCTGCTGGCGAAGCTGCGCCCGGGCGACCTGCTGCCGATGCAGCCCTCCATCACCGAGTTCTCGGTGGGCGAGACCATGGGCCAGAGCACCGAGAAGATGGTGAAGAAGTGGGGCATCACGCGCACCGAGCAGGACGACCTCGCGCACGCCTCGCACAGCAATGCCGCGCGTGCCTGGGCGGAAGGCCGCCTCGAGCGCCAGGTGATGCGCGTGCCACTGCCCGCCGGCGAGCTCAAGGACGACAACCTGGTGCGCAAGAATTCCGAACGCCGCAGCTACGACACACTGAAACCGGTGTTCGATACCGAGCACGGTTCCGTCACCGCCGGCAACTCCAGCCCGCTCACCGACGGCGCCGCCGCGCTGCTGCTGATGAGCGAGGCGCGCGCGAAAGCGGAAGGCCGCGAGATCCTCGGCTACATCCGCTCCTACGCCTTCGCCGCGAAAACGCCGAAGGACGACCTGCTCATGGGCCCGGTACTGGCCACGCCCGTGGCGCTGGACCGCGCCGGCGTCACGCTCGCCGACCTCGCGCTCATCGACATGCACGAGGCCTTCGCCGGCCAGCTCGCCTGCAACCTCAAGGGCCTCGCCAGCAAGGACTACGCGCGCAGCATGCTGGGCCGCAATTCCGCCGTGGGCGAAGTCGACCGCACGAAGCTCAACGTCAATGGCGGCAGCATCGCCTTCGGCCATCCCTTCGGCGCCACCGGCGCGCGCGTCATCGGCCAGGCGCTGCACGAGCTGAAGCGCCGCGGCGGCGGCCTCGCGCTGACCACGGCCTGCGCGGCCGGCGGCATCGGCGCCGCCATGGTGCTGGAAAGCGAGTGAGGTAACGGCAGCCCGCCAGAAAAGCCCCGCCTGCGGGGCTTTTTTATTGCCGGCGCTCCTCTCGTGGCCGGGCCGCGGCCGCCCTGGTGGTGCGCCGCTTCTGGACAGCCGGTGACCTCAGGCGATAGGCACCGTCGAGTCCGTACAGGCCGCTTGCTAGCGTTGCTCGCCCGGCCGTTTTACCGCCGCCCTCTTTTTCCAATGGAACAGGATGCACCCATGACCCTCTCCCGCTTCGTGCGCGCCGCGCTGGCTGCCGCACTGTCCTCCACGCTGCTGCTGCCCTCGCTCGCCACCGCTATTCCGGTCGGCGAAGTCGCGACCACCAAGCCCGGCAAGGTCATCGACATGAGCATGATCAAGCCGCTCTTCAAGAAGAAGTCGAAGGCCGTGATCGCCGGCTACCAGGTGGGCTTCGTCACCCACAACAAGGCCTCGGCCTATGCCGGTGGCGGCAGTGGTGCCCGCTCCACCATGGAGACCTTCCTCGGCAACGTCGACTACGCACTCATGCAGCAGATCGCCGACGCCGCCTATGCCGACTACGTGAAGAAGCTGCAGGAAGCCGGCATCGAAGTGATCGATGCGGAAAAGGTGAAGGCCAGCGCCAACTTCCAGGCCCTGGAAACCACGCCGGCTGACTCCGCCGCCCCCTACAAGGTGAACTACCAGGGCGCCGACATGGTGGTGGTGCCGGCCGCCGGCCTGCCGCTGTGGTTCAACCAGTACGACGGCCTGAACGCCGCCGGCAACAAGGGCAAGAAGAACCTCAAGCACATGGCCGCACTCGCCAAGGAATTCGATGCCGCCGTGCTGCAGCCCTCCATGGTGGTCGACTTCTCCTGGCTCGACACCTCCGGCGGCCAGCTCGCGCGCAAGGCCCGCGTCGAAGCCGGCACCTCGCCTTATATGGTGGCAGCGGCCACCGTGTTCTGGGGCACCACCGACGGCGGCCTCTCCTATGCCAAGTTCCCGGGCGGCCTGTGGTCGACGACTTCCACCGGCAAGTTCGCCGAAGCCAGCAGCGACAACAACCTCGCCCTGGTGAAGGGCCTCGGCTACATGGGCATCGACATCGGCGCGGTGCGCTCGAAGAAGGCTGTCGTGCTGGAAGCCGATCCCGCCACGTACAAGGGGGCCGTTCTGGAGCTGCTGGGAGGCGCCTCGGAAACCTACAAGCGCGCCATCCAGGACATCCGCGACTGACCTTCGCGGCGATGCCGCCAGGCCCTGCTGCGGCAGGGCCGTTTTCCTGGCGCGCGCATCCTGCCGCATGCTTCGCCATGCCCGCGGGGCTGATTCCTTCCAGCGTTCGCGCCCGGCAACCGGGTGATGTCGGTCACACTGCAAAAAAAGCGCCGCAGCCCTGCCGCAAAACGCGGTGACTCTGGTTACATCACGCAAACAAAAAGCCCCGCATTGCGGGGCTTTTTCATCTACTCCCGACCGGATGAAAGCGTGACGCCGCACCTGCCGATCCGGTAGTGTTCGCAAGCTCATCCGCGGAGCAAAAAAGCGACTCGACGGGCGGACCGCTGCCCGGACGGGAAACGCTGGGCTTGATCGACCGTCTCGCTAGACTCCGCGGCCTCACTGCCCTTGCGGAGCCTTTTTTTCATGCCTGTTGCCCTGCGCCCCCTTTTCCGGCCCCTGCTGGCTGCTGCAGCCGCTGTCGCCCTCGCCGCCTGCAGCGGCGGCGACGAAGCCGCTTCCTCGCCCGCGACCTATGCCGGCACGCTCACCGACAGCGCCATCCAGGGCGTGAACTTCACTGCGAGCCCGAGCGGCCTCAGCGGCACCACCGACGTCAACGGCCAGTTCCTCTACCGCGCCGGCGACACCGTGAC
>JAJNDL010000264.1 GCA_021156385.1 Moraxellaceae bacterium
TGCGCGATCTCGCTGCACACGTCGCGCATGACGGCGAGGGCTTCGCCATTCTGCAGCAGTTCGCCGTTGCGGCAGCGGTAGCGCGCCGTCAGCGGGTTGATGGCGCAGTTCATGGCGAGCTTGTGCCAGCGGCGCAGGCGGATGTCCGGCGCATAGGTCATGCCGATCGAGGCGGCCACCGCCTGCGCCGTGTCCGCGTCGCGCGGGTTCGCCGCACCCAGCAGAGTGTCGCCGTGGCCGGCCAGCACCAGCGTGTCGCGGTCGCGGCGGAACACGCCGTCGGTGGTGATGGCCGGCAGCACGGACAGATCGGGGCGCTCTGCGCACAGCCAGTCGTCGACGCCCATGCCGTTCTGCAGCAGCACGACGGGCGTGCCCGGGGTGAGCGCCGGCAGCAGGGACGTAAGCGCGGCCTGCGTGACGTGTGCCTTGCAGGTGACGAGCAGGGCGGAAACCGCGCCGGCGGCGTGCAGCGGTAGCTGCCGGAATCCGTGCTGCATGACGGTGTCGCCATCCTGCAGGTGCAGTACGCGGGGAGTGCTGTCGTCGCTGCGGGACAGGAGGATCACGTCCAGGCCGCGAGCGACCATGCGCAGCGCCCACAGGCCGCCGATGGCGCCGGCGCCCAGCACATGCCAGGTACCGGATCGGGAAGGAGGGGAAGGGTGTCGGCTCACGCCGGGATGCTGGCACCACCCCAGCGCACGGCGACCACGCTGGCGGTTTCCAGCGCCTTGTCGACTTGGCCCTGGGCCAGCCCCATCAACGCTTCGGCACCCGGCGCCAGGGAATCCTCGTCGCAGGCGGCGATGGTGAGCAGCACCTTGAGCGAGAGGAAGCCGGCCGAGGTCTTGAAGGCCTTGAGGTTGATGCCGTCGTAGAGGCGACGATAGTTCTTGCCGTCGCAGTGCTCGATGCTGGGCTGGTTGGTGATGATGGCGAACTGGTTGGGGCTGATGCGCGTGACCACGTCGAGCGGGCGCACCAGCTGGCGCAGGCGCCGTGACACGGCGAGCAGCAGCTGGCTCAGGATGACCGGCGGATGCTGTTTGCGCATGACATCGAAGCTGGCGATGGTGAGCAGCATGTAGCAGGCGGCACCGCCGCGCGACGACACGTGTTTCAAGCTTTCCTCGAGGCGGCGCTCCGCATAGGCACGGTTGCCGAGGCCGGTGAGGCCGTCGAAGGGCGAGAGCTTCTTCAGCTTGGCGTTGGCCTCGATCAGGTTCTGGTTCTCCGCCAGCAGGCGGTTCTGCAGCGAGGTGATGCGCTCCGCGGAGAGCAGGCGCGGCAGCAGTTGTTCCTGCATGCCGGACTTGTTGAGGAAGTCGTCGACGCCCTGCTCGAAGGCCTCGGACAGCGCCTCCATGCCTTCCTTTGCCGTCAGCAGCAGCACATAGGTGAAGTGGTTGTTGGCCTCGTCGAGCTGGCGCACGCGCGCCGTCAGCTCCAGCCCGTCCATCTCCGGCATCAGCCAGTCCGCGATCAGGATGCGTGCGGGGCGCTCCTCCAGCATCTGCAGCGCGGTGGCAGCGGAGTGGGCATGCCGCACATCCTGGTAGCCGGCGCGGGCAATCACGCGATTGACCATGGCGCTGGAGAATTTGGTGTCATCCACGACCAGGATGGAGGTATCGGCATTGGGCATGATGGGATTCTTGTGGGGGAAGCGTGATGCAGCTCACACCGTACTAGCGAATGCCCCGGGCAGCGTCAAGGCAGGCGTGATGGAAGGCAGTTCTTTCAGCCGCCGCGCGACAGCGGCTGGGTGACCCTGCAAGGCCGGCCGCTATCGTGCGGGTTTCACTGTGCTGCAGCCGCGCCGGCCAGTGGCGCCGGCAATTCGATGCCGCCGTCCCGTACCCGGAAAGGCAGCGGCAGGAGGTTCTGGACTTTCATCGCATGGCCCGTGGGATGGCCGGGCCCGGGCTTGAGCGCGCGGCCCGCGACATCCCAGGCGCCGCCGCTCTCCGCCACGAAGCCGCCGGGCCAGGCGGCCCGTGCCGGCAGGAAACGCACTGTCTCGTCCACGGCATTGCGTTCGGCGACCACGAACCAGGGCTGGCCGGCGAGTCCCGGCGCGGAGGGAAACCAGAGACGCTCCGCCGGTGTGTCGCGCAGGCCCTGAGCCCGCGCCGGCGAGCTGCGCGTGACGAAGATGGCCGTGCCATCGGCCAGCTCGAAGCGCCGTGTCGCGCCGGGATCGACCGACGACTCCGGCAGGAAGGCGGCCGGATCGGCAGGCTCGTCCTGCAGCCAGGGCAGGCTGCCGATGAAGGGCACCAGCAGGAAAACGAAGCCGATGGCGAGCAGGACCTTGATGCTGGCGCGCAGGTAGAGGCGGCGCTGCGTGTCCTTCTCAGTCGGTGCCATGCCCGGGCTCACCTTCCGCCTCCTCGTCCGCCAGCACCACGCGTGGCCGCAGCCAGAAGAACAGCAGCAGCGCCGGCAGCACCGCCACCGTGGAGAAGACGAAGAAGCCGGTGTAGCCCATGGCCGTCACCATGAAGCCGGAAAGACCGCCGATGACCTTGCCCGGCAGCGTCACCAGCGAGCTGAACAGCGCGTACTGCGTCGCGGTGTAGCGACGGTTCACCAGGGCCGACAGCCACGCCACGGCGGCCGTGCCGAGGAAGCCGCCGGAGAAGTTCTCGCCGGAGATCACCAGCGTGAACAGCGTGATGTCGCCGGGATGCATGGCGAGGATCAGGTAGAGCAGGTTGCTGGCGCCACCGATGATGATGCCCGCCAGCAGCGTGCGCTCGATGCCGAAACGCACGACGGTGGCGCCGCCGATGAAGGCGCCGGCGATGCCGATCCACACGCCGAAGATCTTCGAGACCGCGCCGATCTCGGTCTTGGTGAAGCCGCTGTCCAGGTAGAAGGGCAGGGCCATCACGCCCAGCATCTGGTCGGAGATCTTGAACAGGCCGATGAAGAGCAGCAGCGCAATGCCGATGTTGCCGCGGTAGCGCTTGAAGAAATCCACAAAGGGCCCGATGACGCCGTCCTCGATCGCCGCCGCCAGTGTAGGTGCGCGCGATTCGCCGTGCTCCGGCTCGCGTGCGAACAGGGTCGCCACCATGACGCCGATCAGCAGCAGCGCCATGAGCTGGTAGACCTCGGACCAACTGACGTGGTCGGCAAGGATCAGCGCCAGCGCGCCCGAGGCGAGCAGTGCGAGCCTGTATCCCAGCGTATAGGTGGCGGCGAGCGCGCCTTGGGCTTCCGGTGGCGCGATCTCGATGCGGTAGGCATCCACCACGACGTCCTGCGTGGCGCCGGCGAAGGCGGCGGCAAAGATGCAGACAATGAAGGGCGTGAGCGACTGCGGCGTCATGAAGGCCATGCCGAGCAGGCTGGCGAGCAGCAGCAGCTGCGCGCCGAGCAGCCAGCCGCGACGCTGGCCCAGCCGCGACAGCAGGGGCAGGCGCAGGCGGTCCACGGCCGGCGACCAGAGGAACTTCAGCGAATAGGTGAGCGTGGCGTAGCTGATGAGGCCGATCACTTCCAGCGATACGCCGCCTTCCTTCAGCCACGCGGATACCGTGCCGCCCACCAGCAGGAAAGGCAGGCCCGAGGTGAAGCCGAAGAAGAACATGG
>JAJNDL010000265.1 GCA_021156385.1 Moraxellaceae bacterium
CGCGAGTAGTCGATGACGGCGAGGCGCTTCGAGTCCGCCATGCCGTTCTCGCCGGCACACTGCAGTGCCGCTAGGGCATGGCCGAGCACGGCAGGGTTGGCATCCGGTGCGGCCGCCACGAGTTTTTCCAGGGCGGCTTCGGCTTGGGCCGTGCTCACAATCCCCCAGCAAACCAGGGCTACGAAAAATTTACGCCACATGCCTAAACTCCCCGCTGCGCGATGAAGATGAAAAAAATAATGATGCGCCACACAAGTGCTTCGTGGTCTGTTGCAAGTCAATAGGCGGTGAATGAGGCCAAAGTACCATCGTGCAGATGAGCTGTCAGCCCGGAAATGGTTAAGGTTTTTGTAAGGCGCTCACCGCGCTCCGTACCAGAGGCAAGCCCCGTGAAGAATATCCGTGCACCATGGTGGCAGGCGATCCTTGCCACCGTGCTGTGCTGCCTGTGCGCCCTGGCGCAGGCGGCAACCGCAAATGATGGGCGCGTGGGCGAGATGCTGCGCGCCCGCCTCGAAGGCGCGCTGGCGGACAGGATGCCGCTGCGGCTCAGTCCGGCCTCGGCCAACCGTGCGCTGGCCGAGTTCTATGCCGCGCGCCAGTGGGCACCGGCCTGGGATGAGCCGCGCCTGCAGTCGCTGCTGGTCGAGCTCGGCAGGCTCGCGCAGGACGGCCTCGATCCCGAGGACTACGGCTACACGCGCCTGATGCGCTTTCCGGCTTCGGCCGACCCGGCGGTGCAGGCCGACCGCGAGCTCCTGGCGACGCGCGCCTGCCTGCTCGCGCTGCTGCATCTCTACCGCGGCAAGGTCAATCCGGCGCAGCTCGATCCGCACTGGAACATCGATGCGCGCGAACTCGATCCGCAGCAGGGCCTGAAGCTGGTGCAGGAGGCGGTGGCGGCCAACCGCTTCGAGCCGCTCTTTGAGCGTGCGCGGCCGGTGTGGCCGTATTACCGGCAACTGAAGCTGGCACTGGCGCGGCTGCGCCAGCTGGAAAAGGCGGGGGGCTGGCCCGTCGTGCCGGCCGGTCCGGCGCTCCGGCCCGGCACGAGCGATGCGCGTGTGCCGCTGCTGCGCCAGCGCCTGCAGTTCGCCGGCCTGCTGCCGGACACGCCGCCGGCCGTGCCGGAGCTTTACGATGCGACGCTCGTGGCCGCGGTGCAGCGCTTCCAGCGCGAGGCCTATCTCGATGCCGACGGCAGCGTCGGCCGCGCCACGCTGGCCGAGCTCAACGTCGGCGTGACCGCGCGCATCAACCAGCTGCGCGTCAACCTCGAGCGCATGCGCTGGTTCCGCAACGAGCTGACCGGCGACATCGTCATCGTCGATCTCGCCGGCTACGGCATCTTCTACCTGAAGGACGGCCAGGTGGCCTGGCGCTCGCGCGTGCAGATCGGCAAGGAGTACCGGCCGAGCCCGGTGTTCCAGTCGGCCATCGACCGCCTGACGATCTCACCGGCCTGGGTGGTGCCGCCCACCATCCTGCGCGAGGACGTGCTGCCCGAGCTGCGCCGCAATCCGGGCTACCTGGCGAAGCGCAAGCTGCACGTGATCGACGCCGCCGGCCGCGAACTCGCGCCGTCGGCCGTGAACTGGGCGCGGCCCGGCAACCTCCGCCTGCGCCAGGAGCCGGGGCCCGACGGCGCGCTCGGCGAACTGGCGGTGCGCTTCGCCAATCCCTTCGCGGTCTACCTGCACGACACACCGAGCAAGGAGCTGTTCGGCGCCAGCCGGCGCAGCACGAGCTCGGGCTGCATCCGCGTCGAGAACATCCACGAGCTGGCGGTACTGCTGCTCGACGATCCGGTGCGGTGGAATCGCGCAGCGCTGCAGGCCGCCATCGACGAGCGCCGCACCCACGACGTGAAGCTGGCGCGCAAGGTGCCCATCCTGCTCGGCTACTGGACGGCGCAGGTGGGCGAGGACGGCTACGTTTCCTTCCGGCCCGACGTGTACCGGCGCGATCCGCCGGTGCTGGCGGCGCTGGAATCGCCGCCGGTGTTCTGAGGGAGAGTTCCGTCACGGCCGCGCCATCAGGCGCGGATCCGCCCTGCGGATTCCATGCTTTCTACTTTCCTGCTTTGTGCAGCGACGCGGATCAGGCGTGCCCGGCATGCCTGCCGCTGGCGCAGGAGTGCGCGGCACAGGCCGCGCGGGCGCAATGCGGGTGAACTGCCGGCGCCGCTTCAGCGCAGCGTGAATTTCTCCAGCGCTTCCGGCACCAGCACCGGCCAGCCCAGCCGGTCCCGGATCTGCAGGCGCAGCGCATCGGAGGCCTCCGGCTCGCCATGCGTGACGAAGACCTGGCGGGGCGGCCGCGGCGCAGTGGCCAGCCAGGCCAGCAGCTCGGCCTGGTCGGCGTGCGCGGAGAGCGTGTCGATGCTGTGCACGGTGGCGCGCACCGGCACGTATTCGCCGTGCATCTTCACGTAGGGCGTGCCGTGCACCAGCGCATCGCCGCGCGTGCCGGGCGCCTGGAAGCCGACGAAGATCACCTGGTGGCGCGGATCGGGCAGCAGGCGCTTGAGGTGGTGCAGCACGCGCCCGCCGGTGGCCATGCCGCTGGCGGAAACGATGATGTGCGGATCGCGGCGCTGCGCCAGCGCCTTCGATTCCTCGACCGAGTCGACGTGCACGACCCGCGTTTCCAGCGCGCGGCAGTCGCTTTCGGAGAGGCGGTGCTCGTCCGGGAACCCGGACAGCACGCGCGTGGCCTTGCTGGCCATGGGGCTGTCGAGAAAGATCGGCATGTCGGGGATGCGCTGCTCGCGCTGCAGCGTCAGCAGCAGGTGCAGCAGCATCTGCGCACGGCCGACAGCGAAGGCGGGCAGCACGGTGACGCCGCCGCGCTGCGCGCAGCGCGTCACGGCGCTGGCCAGCAGGCCCAGGTAGTCGAGCTCCGGATGCAGGCGGTTGCCGTAGGTGGACTCCGTCACCAGCCAGTCGCATTCCGGCAGGGGCAGGGGCGGACGCATGACGGGATCGTTGCTGCGCCCGACGTCGCCGGAGAACAGCAATGTCCCGGCGTCGCCGGCGAGGCTCACCGAGCTTGCGCCGATGATGTGGCCGGCGCGGCGGAAGCCGAGCTTCAGTCCATCGATGTTGCGACAGGTGCCGAACTCCTGCGGGCGCAGCAGGTCCAGCGCCTTTTCCGCATCTTCCAGCGTGTACAGCGGCTCGGCGGGGTGATGCCTGGAAAAGCCCTTGCGGTTGGCGTAGTCGGCATCCTCCATCTGCAGCTTCGCGGCATCGCGGAGCAGGATCTGCGCGAGCGCGGCCGTGCCGGGGGTGCAGTACACCGGACCGTGGAATCCGGCGCGCACCAGCGCGGGCAGCCAGCCGGAGTGGTCGAGGTGGGCGTGGCTGAGCACGACGGCGTGCAGGGACGAGGGATCGACCGGGAAGGGCGCGCGGTTGCGCTCGCGCAGCCGCTTCACGCCCTGGAAGAGGCCGCAGTCGACGAGCACGCGGTGGTGGCCGTGCCGCAGCAGGTAGCGTGAGCCGGTGACGGTGCCGGCGGCGCCGAGGAACTGCAATTCCATAGTGTCCTGTCCCGTTTCTGGTTGACCTGCAGCAACTCTAGCCGTACGGCCGGGGA
>JAJNDL010000266.1 GCA_021156385.1 Moraxellaceae bacterium
CGAAGGCGGCTACACGCTGCTCGACGGTGAGATGACCACGGTCTACGAGGCCGCGATGGAATACCGCGCCCGCGGCGTGCCGACCATCATCATCGCCGGTGAGGAATACGGCACCGGCTCCAGCCGCGACTGGGCCGCCAAGGGCACCTTGCTGCTCGGCGTGAAGGCGGTGATCGCGAAGAGCTTCGAGCGCATCCACCGTTCCAACCTGGTCGGCATGGGCGTGCTGCCGCTGCAATTCGTGGAAGGCGACTCCTTCCAGAGCCTGGGGCTGACCGGCGACGAGACCTTCGACATCTGTGGCATCACCGCCGACCTCATGCCCAAGCAGCCGCTGCTGCTGAAAATCCGCAAGCCGGGCGAAGAGGAGCGCGACATCGCCGTGATTGCCCGCATCGACACGCCGATCGAGGTGGACTACTACCGCCACGGCGGCATCCTGCCCTATGTGCTGCGGCAGATCCTGGCGGCCAGCTGAGTTTTCACCCCGGATGCGCCCGGCGGGGACTTGCCCGATCGATGACACGGACGTAGCGTTCCAGTCAGGGCGCAGACCGACTGGTCTGCGCCCGCTTCAGCAGGCCGGCAAGCACGACTGCTTTGGGATCGGCTCCCTTCTCCCTCACGCCAGCCGCAGCCTACAGGAACCCCCGCCATGCCCGACTCGCACGTTCGCTACAGCGTCGTCCTGAAAGCTGACATTCCGCTGCTCGAACGCGAACTGCTC
Organism: Moraxellaceae bacterium; assembly: GCA_021156385.1. Taxonomy (GTDB): domain Bacteria; phylum Pseudomonadota; class Gammaproteobacteria; order Pseudomonadales; family Moraxellaceae; genus UBA2031. Next base: position 728 of record JAJNDL010000266.1, read on the forward strand.
CGTCAGTACTGCCATGAGATCCATGGCGACGATGGCACGACGCTGCTGCAGTTGCGCTGCGCGACACTGGACCTCGCACACGCGATCTATCTCGAGGCCACGGTTATCCTGCCGCGCAGCCAGGAACGCCGGCATCTCCACCTGCCGCATGCGCTGGTGATGCTGATCGACCGCCAGGGCACAACCGCGTCGCCGGAACTGCCCGAAGCCAGGGCGCTGCCGGAGCGCTAGCCGACCGGGGCACCGTGTCAGGCCGGCTGCGGCGGTGCCGCGGCCGGCCAGATGGCCTTCGCCACCTCGTAGCACTCGTCGATGTAGCGGTTGGCGATCTGCTTCAGGGTGAGATAACCCAGCGTGCCGGCCACGAGCGTGCCGGCGAAAGGCACGAACTTGGCGACCTGCGTGGTCAGCAGTCGCCCGAGGTATTTCTGCAGATTGCGTCGCACCAGGGTCCGCATCATGAGCTGCCCGAAGAAGCCGGGCTGGCGGTTACGCATGTGCCAATGCACTTTTTCACGCTGCTCGGTGGGCATTTCCCGGATTTTTTCGGGTGAGAGACCGAAGCGCTCGCTGATCTCCGGCAACAGCCGCGACAGCAGGCGGATATCGGCGGCGACATCGAGCAATGGGACCGGCAGCACCGCGGCGCCCGCAGACACCGTTGCCTTGCGATTGGCCAGCTTGCGGCATTCCTCGCGGATGGAATCCAGCTCATGAGGGGTCATCTGCAGCATGATTCACTCCTTGCCGTGAACTCATGCACAAGTGATAGCTGGCACTGCGACATGCGCAAGTAAGCCCCGTGCATTTTGTCCACGCCTGCATCCGGCGTGTAACGTCCCTGCGGAAAACACCGACTCCATCTCACGGATTATTCACACAACATACAAAGCTGCTGCTTTTGTATGTACTCCACTGCACAGAGTTATCTGGAACGTGGCAAATACTTCCTGCTCTCGCAAGCACGGGCCGCCCGTCCGGGCTCGGCCTGTCAGCTGCGCATCGCAAGGAGGAATGCCATGACCATTCGCGTTCAATTGCTCGCCTTTCTTGCTTCGGCCATTGTTTCCGGAAGCGCGCTGGCCGAAGGCACGATCGAAAACCCGCCAACCGGCAGCAGCAGCGGCGGTTTCGGCAACACCGGCCCCGGCACCACCACGACTCCCCCGCCGGGCGCACAACCCACATCGCCGCCGTCAGGGTACGGCAGCGGCAGAACGACGGCTCCGTCCTCCGGCACGATGGATACGGCACCGATGGTGCTCGTCGTACCGACCTATTTCGCCATGGACCCGAACGTCGGCAATGGCTGCTGGGCACGCCTCTTCGACAGCCGCGACTTTGCAGGCACCGTGTTTGCCATGGTCGGCCCGGTGGACATCCCCAGCAATCGTGCCGGCTTCATCACCGGCTTCGAATCCGGACGCAACTACGACAGTGTCATGGTCGGGTCGACCGCTACATTGACGGTCTGGGACCGCGACAACTTCCAGAACAAGTCGACCACCTTCACGGCCGGCGAAGCCATTCCGGATCTCAATACCCGGATGGGGGCCATGGAAGAAATCCGCTCCATGCGCCTGAGCTGCAACCGCTGAGCCGGGGCCGCGCGGGCTGGTGGCCGGCGCGGCCTTTCCTCGATTCTTTCAGGGCGAATCCGCATGAGCCTCTTCAGCCTGGAACCCGTCTCCACGACCTGTCCCTACTGTCGCTCATCCATCGAACTCGTTGTCGATGCCTCGATGGCAGAACAGCGTTATGTCGACGACTGTCCCGCCTGCCACCGAGCCATGAATGTGCATGCCATGGTGACTGCGGACGAGATTCCCTCCGTAGAAGTCTTTCACCTGCGCGAGGCCTGATACTGGCTGCCGACCCGGCGGCGTCGCGCTAGTATCTCTCCTGCACCGGGCGCTGCCCGAAGTCACAGGAGAACACTATGCGTGCATGGCTGCGTTGTTTGCTCATGGTCCCGCTGCTGGGCCTTTCCCTCGAAGCGCTGGCGGAAATCAAGACGCGCGAAATCCCCTACAAATCTGCCGATGGTACCGAGCTCGTCGGCTATTACGCCTATGACGACAACATCAAGGGCAAGCGCCCGGGCGTGATCGTGGTCCACGAATGGTGGGGACTGAACGATTACGCACGCCGACGCGCGCGCGAGCTGGCCGGGCTGGGCTATGCGGCGCTGGCCATCGACATGTACGGCGGCGGCAAGCACACCATGCATGCCAAGGAAGCCAAGGAGATGATGCAGCACGCCACCAGCGACGCCAAAGCTTCACAGGCGCGAGCCCAGGCGGGCCTCGACCTGCTGAAGTCGCAGGCGGAAGTGGATGCGCGCCGCGTTGCGGCGATCGGCTACTGCTTCGGCGGCAAGATCGTGCTGGACATGGCCCGCCAGGGCATGGACTTGGCCGGCGTGGTGAGTTTCCACGGTGTACTGGCAACAAATGCACCGGCAGAAAAGGGCAAGGTGAAGGCCCGGCTGCTGGTCCTGAACGGCGAAGCTGACACGTTCATTCCCGCCAGCGACATCGAGAGCTTCAAGAAGGAAATGAAGGCAGCCGGCGTCGACTACCAGTTCGTGAATTATCCGGGCGCCAAGCACGCCTTCACCAGCGTGGATGCAGACCGCCTGGCCAAGGAAAACGGCATCGACATCGCCTATAACGCCGAAGCCGACAAAGCCTCTTGGAAGAAGATGCAGAAGTTCTTCCAGGAAATCTTCGGTACACGCCAGGGCAAGTCACACCGCTACTGAGTACCCAATGAAAAGGCCGGTATTGACCGGCCTTTTCATTTGCTATGCCCTGATGCTTTCCTTGCGACTGAACACCTTGGCTCCGTTCTGCCAGAGCTCCA
>JAJNDL010000267.1 GCA_021156385.1 Moraxellaceae bacterium
AAGTGCGGCGAGTCTCGCTGCGGGCCCGGGGAGCGCCAATGACCGCATCGTCCAAAATTCCTGACAATATCGACCACGCCCCGTGCAGGGCCGGGGACCTTTTGATAACCTCCTGATTCTTCAGGGCAAAACAAGCAGGACAGAGTGTGAGCAGGGGCGCCATCACCATCGCCTACGTGACCCGGCTGCTGCAGGACGCGGCCCGCGAGGGCGTCGACCTCGCCAGCCTGTTCCGCGAGGCCGGGCTCGATCCGGCCCTGCTCGGCCAGCCCGACGTGCGCATCCGTACCGGCGAGTTCATCCGCCTGATGCAGATCGTCATGCGCCGCACGGAAGACGAGTTCATCGGCCTCGGCCGCGGGGCCAAGAGCAAGCCCGGCACCTTCTCGATGATGGCGCACGCGGTGATCAACACGCCCAGCCTCGGCAAGGCCATCGAGCGCTCGGCGCAGTTCTACCGCATCGTCGACCTGCCCATCGGCCTCAAGCTGGAGGAGGGCGCCACCGAGAGCCGCTTCATCCTCACCTCGGATGCGCCGGAGCGCGACAACATCCTCGAGACCATGATCTTCATCATGGTGCGCTTCTGGAGCTGGCTCACCGGGCGCTCGCTGGAGCCGATTTCCATCCAGCTCGACTTTCCCGAGCCGCCGCAGGCCGACGAATTCCGCAGCATCTGGAAGGGCCCGGTCACCTACAACAACGCGCGCAACGCCATCGTCTTTCCCACCGCCTGGCTGGCGCTGCCGCTGGTGCAGAACCCGCTCTCGCTCTCGAAGTTCCTCAAGGATTCGCTGGCGCTGATCATCGTCGGCAACCAGCAGCCCATCGGCCTCACCGAGCAGATCAAGGCCATCATCTCCAAGGGCTATGGCAATTCCTTCCCGGACTTCGCCCAGGTCTGCGAGAGCCTGAGCATGACGCCGCAGACGCTGCGCCGCCGCCTCAAGGAAGAGAACACCAGCTACCAGGCCATCAAGGACGGCATCCGCCAGGACGCCGCGCGCTATTACCTCGCCAAGGAAGAGCTCTCCATCGACGAGATCGCGCTCATGATGGGCTTCTCCGAGGCCAGCTCCTTCCACCGCGCCTTCAAGAAATGGACGGGCCAGACCCCGGCCGCCTATCGGCGCGAACTGCTCGGCCTGCCGCCCGAGCCGGAAGACGAGGACGACGAAGGCTGGGTCGCCGGCTAGGCGCTCCCGGGCGGGCATGCCGGTGCAGGGCGGATAGTCGGCGTTCCGGTTGCAGGTAAATAGCGCGCCTCAATCCGATTCGCAGCATTTCTTGAATCTTTGTAATTTCCTCTGGACTTTGCCGCGTGACGGTCTGCACTGCGTCGGGACAGCGCGCAGGCACGGCATGTTTCGCGTGACGTCCACGAAGACTCCTGCGCGCTCCGCTTGCTGAAGGGCCTGCGTGTGCGACCACGCCCTTCATTTCCACCGCTTACCGCTCGGGAGGATGTCATGCTCAGGAAAGTTCTTGTCACCGCCGCACTGTCGGCCACGCTGGCCACGCTGCCGGCGCATGCGAAGGAAAAGGGCAGCGCACAGGCTGCCGCGGCGCAGCAGTTGCAGGAAGTCGACGGCACGCCGATCTATCTCGACGCGCCTGCCGTCATCAAGGTACAGCAGGCCCTGAATGCCAAGGGCTTCAACGCCGGCACTGTCGATGGCCAGTGGAGCAAGCGCACCATGAAGGCGGCGCAGCAGTTCCAGCGCGCCAACGGGCTGGCCCCGACCGGCACGCTCACCATCGACACCATCAACAGCCTCGGTCTCGGAGCGATGCTGACCGGCCAAGGCGCGCAGGGGGCGGTACCAAGGAACCTGGCCGACACGAAGGGCGTGCCCGTGTACGTGAGCCCGACCGGCGTCGCGCAGGTGCAGCAGGCGCTGAGCCAGCAGGGCTTCCCGGTGCAGAGCGTCGACGGGCAATGGGGACCGGGCACCGAGAAGGCCGTGGAGAACTTCCAGCGCGTGAACAATCTGGAGCCGACGGGCAAGCTCGATACCGGACTGATCACGGCGCTGGGCGTGGGGCAGCAGATCTTTGCGGCGGGGCAGCAGCAGGGCCAGCAGCAACAGGCGCAGCAAGGGCAGGCACAGCAGGGCCAGCAGTCGATGGGGCAGCAGCGCCAGCAGCAGGCACAGCAGCCCTCGCAGCAAGCGCAGCAAGCGCAGCAGCAGGGGCAGGCCCCGCAGCAGACCGCGCAAGGCCAGCAGCCGCCCCAGGGCCAGTCCGGCGCGTCACAGCAAGGGCAGCCGACCATGGCGCAGCAAGGCCAGCAGCCCGGACCAGCTCCCCAGCAGGGCCAGCAACAGCCGCAGCAGCAGACACAACAGCAGCCCCAGCAGCCGGGGCAGCAACAACAGCAGCAGGCAAGCAACCTGAAGTGGGGGCGCGGTGGCCCGGCCGGCAAGGGCACCCCGCTGTATGCCGGGCCGGAGACCGTGCGCCAGGTGCAGCAGGCCCTCAACCGCAACGGCTTCGGCGTGGAATCGGTGGACGGCGACTGGGATCGCGAGACGGCGCAATCGCTGCGCAAGTACCAGGAGGCGAAAGGCCTGGTGCCCTCCGGCAAACTCACGGTGCAGACACTGGCCAGCCTTGGCCTCGGCAATGTGCTGGCCGGGCAGGGTGCGCAGCAGCAGCGCCAGCAGGGTCAGCAGCAGATGCAGCAGCGCCAGCAGCAACCGCAGCAACCGCAGCGCCAGCCGGCGCAACAGTAGGTTGGCCTGCGCGTTCCGCTGCAGCTTTGGCACGACCGGCAAACGCCTGCCTCCGGGCAGGCGTTTGCGTTGGCGGGGTAGGGCGTGGGCGATAGCCTTCCCGGTCCGCTGCCGCAGTCCGGATTGCCTGCCGAAGCCGCTCCAAGGAAGCGGTCGATTGCGGTAGAGTCAGCCCTCTTCGCAATGCCGGCTCACGGACCATGCCCGATACCAACACCACTGCCCGCCTGCTCATCACCTGCCCGGACAAACCCGGCATCGTCAGCGCAGTCACCACCTTCCTGTACAACCACGGCGCCAACATCACGGCGCTCGACCAGCACGCCACCGAGGCCGAGGGCGGCACCTATTTCATGCGCCTGGAATTCCAGACGCCGCACCTCGACCTGCCGCGCCATGTCTTCGCCAAGACCTTCGGCGATGCCGTCGCGCAACGCTACGGCATGGACTGGCGCATCAGCTATGCCGCCGACCTGAAGAAGGTCGCCGTGCTGGTCTCGAAATACGACCACGCCATGCTGGAGTTGCTCTGGCGCTGGTCGCGCGGCGCGCTGCCCTGCGATATCAGCTGCGTGGTGAGCAATCATCCGGACCTGCAGCACCAGGTGGAGAAGTTCGCGGTGCCGTTTCACGTCGTGCCGGTGAGCAGTGACAGCAAGGCCGAGGCGGAAGCGAAGATCCAGGCGCTGGTCGCCGACTGCGATCTCGTCGTGCTCGCACGCTACATGCAGGTGCTGTCCGGCGACTTCGTCGCGCAGTGGCCCGGCCGCATCATCAACATCCATCACTCCTTCCTGCCGGCCTTCGTCGGCGCCAACCCCTACCAGCAGGCCTATGACAAGGGCGTGAA
>JAJNDL010000268.1 GCA_021156385.1 Moraxellaceae bacterium
GCGCACCGTGAGCAGCACCAGCAGCTCCAGCACCGTGGTGCTGAGCGGGCCGATGTCCACCGTGTATTCGTTGGTCGTGTAGAAGTAGCTGCCGTCGAGGTGACCTTCGATGACCAGCATGGGCAGGATGAACTTGCCGCTCCTGATCCAGTGCTCGAGGCCTTCGCCGATGGTGGGGGCCGTCGCCAGCACCATGCCCGCGGGCCCGAGCTGGGCCGGCGTGATGTCCTCGAGGTAGATGCGCAGGAAGCGCTCCTCGCCGAACACCATCTTGGCGTAGCCGACGATCTTGCAGAAGTCTTCCAGCGTGATGAAGGTGTTGGCGAGGTTGTCGTAGTCGAGCTCGATCTCGGCCATCGCTGCCATCAGCTCGAACCAGGCGGTGGGCGTGATGTTGAAGGCGGCGAGGGCCTTCTGCGGAATCTGCAGCGTGAAGAGCGGGACGTGGAGTTTGCTGGCGATACTGGCGGGCATGGAGTCGGATGGTCGCGGTATGTGAAATAGTGGCGGGCTCGGCTTCCCGTCTGCGTATCTTCATGCAGGCGCCGCTCGAAAAACAACCGTGCCAGGCAGGGACAAGCGGTCGGATCCTGGGGTCGCTGCAGGGGCGCTGGCGCAGGAGGCCCGTGTGGCTGGCGCGAACGACCTTCGGGGCGTGGGCAGGCGGGCAGCGGGCAGCGGCTCCCGCTGCAGCGGCCGGGCGGCCGCGCGGATCAGCGCTGGCCGGCCAGCACGTCGAGGGGCGCCGGTTCGCCTTCCAGGCGCTGCAGGGGCTGGGCGGGTTCGCGCGCCGGCGCGCCCCAGGTGTAGCTCGCCTCCAGCAGCACGGCACGGCCGGTCAGCGGCACGTCTTCCGGCACCGTGGGACCGAGGCCCGGCGTATTGCGGTTGGCATCGCGCAGGTCGGCATCGGCCACGTTCTGCACGGTGAGGCCGAGTTTCAGGCCGGGAGCGAGCCCGGTGGTATGCAGGTGCAGGTCGGCCCAGGTGTCGTCGCCGAGGTCGGCGCGCGGATCGCCGGCTTCGCGTCGGCGGTCGCCCACGTGCTTCAGCGCACCGCCCAGCGTCCAGCCGGGTGCGAACTCCCACCAGCCGTTCACGCCGGCCATGACGCCCGGGACGAAGGGCACGCGCGCGCCGGTGGCACTGTCCTCGACGCGCCAGAGCGTGGCGTTGGCGTTGAGCTGCGTGCCGGGGTGCGGCTGCCAGGCGAGCTCCAGCGTGCCGCCCTCGCCGTCGCGGCCGGCGAGGTTCTGCGCACGCAGACCGACCGCGGGCGGCTGCGGCGCATAGTCGATGAGGCGGCGCGCGTTGTACTGGAACACGGTGGCATCCAGGTGCAGGCCGGCGCCCAGCGTCTGCTCCAGGCCCAGCTCGCGGCTGGTCAGCTCCTCGGGCTGCAGGGCCGGGTTGCCCAGGATGGAGCGGTTGTTGCGCAGGTACTGCTCGTTGAAGCTGGGCGCACGGAAGGCCGTGCCGTAGCCGAAGCGCAGCTTCGTCGCCGGCGTTGCCTGCCAGTGCAGACTGGCGCGCGGGTTGGTGCTGGCGCCGAAATCGGAATAGTGGTCGTGGCGCACGCCGAGGTTGAGCAGCCAGGCTTCGTTGATGTGCCAGTCGTCCTGCAGCGCCACGAAGGCGAGCTCGCGGTCGACATCGGGCAGGAAGGTGAGCGCGGTGCCGGCGAGGTTGGGCAGGGGTTGCAGCGGCACCGGCTGGCCGTTGCCGAGGATGCCGGGGCCGAAGTTGCGCCGGCTCTCCGGCTCGCGCAGCTCCTGCCATTCATGGCCCAGGCTCAGGCGCAGCGTATGCCCGCTCCAGGCCTGGTTGATCAGGTTGAGCCCCAGGCGGCGGCGGTCCATCTCCTCGCGCGAGATGCCGATGATGCCTTCCGGAAAGATCACCGGCGTGCCGGCGACGAAATCGATGTTGCCGTCGGCGGCGACGGGCAGCGTGGTGCCCGGCGGCAGTCCGGTGGAGGCGAGATAGACATCGTGGCGCTGCAGCAGGCCCTCGAGTTCCCAGCGCGTTTTCAGCGCGCCGAACTCGCCGCCCTGGCGCAGCGCGAGATGATCGATCATCGAATCGATGCGCGAGCCCGGGTCGAGCGCGCCGGCGCCGCCGCTGAGGCGGGCGCTGGCGTCGTTCCGCCAGTGCCAGTACTGCAGCGAGCTGTCGCGCCACTCCAGCCGGAGCTGCACGTCTGCCACCTCGTCGCGCGCCGGCAGCGCGCCCGGCGCCAGCGAGACCTGCGTGCCGAAGAGCGCATCGAAGGTGCTCTGCTGGTCGCGGTGAAGGCGGCGGCCGCGGTCGCCGTCGCTCCGGCGGCCCTCCAGGCTGAGCCGCCAGCGCCAGTCGCCCGTGCTGCCACCGGTGTCGACCTGCGCTTCGCGCGTGTCGAACGAGCCGCCGCGCACGGCGACGCGGTTTTCACCTGCGCCGGCGGGAAGGCTGACGAGGTTGATGACGGCGCTGAAGGCATTGCTGCCGTGGATCACCGAGAGCGGCCCGCGGATCACCTCGATGCGGTCGAGGCCGGCCAGGCCCTTGTCCCAGGCTGGCAGGGGGCCGCTGTGGCCGAGCTCGTTGAGGGGCAGGCCGTCGAGCAGCCACAGCACCTGGCTGTTGGTGGTGGTGAGCAGGCCCTGCGCCACGAGCTGGCGCGTGCCGAAGGTTTCCGTGACGTAGAGGCCCGGCACGTGCTCCAGCACCTGCCACACCGAGTGCGCGCCCAGCGCCTCCCACTGCTCGGCGCGGACCACGTGGATGGCCGCCGGCACCTCGCTGCGCGGCTGCGCGAAGCCGGCGGCGGCGGTGACCGGGAGGCGGGAGAGTTCCTCGAGCGACAACGAGAGCACTTCGCGCGGCGCGGCGGTCGCGGCAAGGGGAAGCAGAGCGAGGCAGGTCCAGGATGCCTGCAGGACTTTCTTGTTCATCATCCCTGCGCAATCTGTCAGTGAGTCCAGCCCTAACTCTAGACCTTCGCGCGTGCCCCGGGATTGCTGCGTGCAGTTGCCCGCACTGGTGCACGCAGCTTCTGCAGCGTGCGGCGAGCGCCGCGACAGGAGCATGTACCGGCGCCCGGAGCGGGCTGCACCTGCGCTCGACCCCGCCCCGCGGAAGCCCGGGGTTTGCTGCCGGGCGGATGCGGGCCCCGAGCTCGTGGTGTCGTGCAACGGCGCGGCCCGCAGGCGGCGGGAGAGGGCCGGACGGTTGGGGTTTATTCACTCCGCCCCCTTTATTGGGGGCGTGGGCAGGCGGACAGCGGGCAGCGGCTCCCGCTGCAGCGGCCGGGCGGCCGCAGGGATCAGCGCTGGCCGGCCAGCACGTCGAGGGGCGCCGGTTCGCCTTCCGGGCGCTGCACGGGGCGGGCGGGTTCGCGCGCCGGCGCGCCCCAGCTGTAGCTCGCCTCGAGCAGCCAGAGCCGCCCGGTCAGCGGCAGGTCGTCGGGGAGGAAGGAGCCGATGGCGAGATTGTTGCGCGTGGGCTCGCGCAGGTCGGCATCGGCCACGTTCTGCACGGTGAGGCCGAGCTTCAGGCCGGGGACGAGCCCGGTGGTGTGCAGGTGCAGGTCCAGGCGGGTGTCG
>JAJNDL010000269.1 GCA_021156385.1 Moraxellaceae bacterium
AAGCGGGGAGGTCTCGACCTGCGGTGCCTGCCGGCCATCCTGCTGCCGCCGGGAAAAGCTGCCGCCGTCGTCTATCGCGACGAGTCCGGACAGGTTCTGGTGTTCGACGGCGCCACGGGCGACGTGAAGCTCTGTGCGCCGGAGAAGCTGCGCGGAACCTTGATCCTGGCCGCCGACACGACCACCGGATCACCGCGCCAGAACTGGTTCGGCGGCATCGCGCGGCGCTTTCAGGGTGCGCTGCCGCCCCTGCTCGCAGTCAGCGGGTTGATGGCCGTGCTCGGGCTTGCGGTTCCGATCTTCACCATGGCGGTCTTCGACACGGTGGTGGCCGGCTACAGCCCGGAAACGCTGCCCATGCTTATCATGGGCGTTGCCGCCGCGGTCGTGCTGGAAGTGCTTTTCCGCATCATCCGCCAGCGCGCGCTTCTGCGCATCGCGGAACGCCTGGATCGGCTGGTTCCGAGCGCCGTCTTCACGCAATTGCTGTCTCTGCCGACGGCGCTCGTGGAACGCGCCGGCACCGCGTCCCAGGTGTCGCGCCTGCGCGATTTCGCGGCCATCCGGGAGTTTCTGACCGGCAGTTTCGCCGTTGCCCTTCTGGACCTGCCGTTCACGATCCTCGTCGTACTGCTGATGGTGGTTCTCGGCGGATGGATTGCGCTTGTGCCGGTGGGCACCGCCATCGGCTTCGTCCTTCTGTTCTGGATCTCCCGCGGGCCCATGCGCCTGGCCATCGATCAGGCCGCCCGCGCCAACCAGGCGCGCGAGGCTCTGGCCGTCGAGGCGCTGGAGACGGTGCGCACCTTGAAGCTCGGGGGCGCGGAAGAGCGCTGGATCGATCGCTATACGGCGGCTTCAGCGGCAGCGGCCGTGGCCTCGGCGCGGGTCGGCACTCTGACGGGCTCGGTTCTCGCGGCAAGCCAGGCGCTCGTTACGCTATCGGGCCTGGCTGCGGTGGTCATGGGCGTGCTCTCAGTCCTGTCCGGCGCGATGACCGCAGGCGCGCTGATCGCCGGCATGATGCTGATCTGGCGGGTCTTAGGCCCGATGCAGACCTGTTTCGTGATGCTCTCGCGCTGGGAGCAGACCCAGGCCTCGATCCGACAGGTGGACGGATTGATGGCTCTCGAAACGGAGCGGCCTCCACCGCTTGAAGCGCGCATGGCGCCGCCAGAGCAGGGAGCCGTCGTGTTCCACCGCGTGACCCTTCGCTATCTGCCCCAGTCCGAGCCCGTGCTGGCCGGTGCCAGTTTCGCCATTCAGCCCGGCCAGGTGGTGGCCATCACCGGTGCGGAGGGCACGGGCAAGTCGACCCTGCTGCTGCTCACCGCAGGCCTTTACCGGCCGCAGGGCGGCCTCGTACGGATCGACGGGCATGATGTGCGCTCCTTCAATCCGGCCGTTCTCCGGCGCAGCATCGGCTGGGTGCCGCAATCGCCAGGGCTGCTCTACGGCACGATCGCCCAGAACCTGCGTCTGGCCCGGCCCAGTGCCTCCGATGCGCAACTGCGCGCGGCCGCTGCCGAAGCCGGCGTGCTGGAAGCCATCGAGGCGCTGCCGCAAGGCTTCGATACACGGGTCGGTGACAATTACAGCGGCCGTCTGCCCCGCAGCATCCTGCAGCGGATCGCGCTCGCCAGCGCATTGCTGCGCGATGCACCCATCCTGCTTCTCGACGAGCCTGTCGCCGGCCTCGACGATGCATGCGCCAAAGCTTTCACCGATGTAATCGCCTCCCGACGGGGGCGCTGCACGATTCTCATGGCAACGCACAGGCCTAGCCATATTCGGTTGGCCGACCGCGTCCTGCGCTTGCGCGACGGACAGGTGGAGGAGGCGGATCAGCCTTCGCCCACCGGCCCACGCCCGATACGCACGCCGGTGGGTGTGCCGCTGGCGAACGCGGCCTTCGCGAATCTTTCTGCCGCTAACAGTCCCAGAGTTGGTTGATGAGCACCGCCGCAACATCCGCCCACAAGATCGAGACCCTGCCGATGGCCGCAGATCAGCGTATCTTGACACCTCTGCCCCGTGCCAGTCGACAGCCGCGACCCGACAGTCATGTGCTCGCCCTGGAGGAACTGCGCATCTACAGCTTGGAACGCGCCGTCGTTCTGGGCACAGGCCTGCTGGTAGCCTCAGCCATCTCTTGGGCTGCGCTCACTCACGTGCCGGAAGTGGCTATCGGCTTAGGAGATCTTGCGCCGACCGTTGCGCCGGCTCCGGTTCAGCATTTCGAAGGCGGCATCGTCACGGAGGTTCTGGTCCACGAAGGTGATGTGGTCGAAGCCGGCCAGCCCTTGATGCGCATGCACGATGCGGCGGCTCAAGCCGAGCTCTCGCAGGCGCGGTTCCGCCTTGAGTCCCTGCAACTGCAGTCGCAGCGTCTGACCGCAGCGGCGGAGGGTAACATCACCGCAATGGAACTGCGGGGGCGCGAAGGAACTGCGAGCATTGTCGTTGCCAATGCGGGCGGGGAGGGCAGCACTCTACCGTCTCTGACGACCAGTCTCTTCATCGGGCCGCAGCGCGCAGCGCTGGATGCGCGCCTGCGGTCCTTGAGCGATCGGATCGCCGTGCTTCACGAACAGGTCGCGCAGCGGCACAGCGAGTTGGCGACCCTGTCCGGGCAGATCTCTGCCGTGCAGGAGCAGGTGGCGCTGCATGCCAAGGAGCTCGGTATTCGCGAGGAGCTTGCCCGCAATGGATTGACCACACGGCTCGCGGTTCTGGAGGCGCAGCGTCTGCTGATGACCTCGAGGGCCGAACACGAGCGGCTGAACGGCCAGCATGCCACGGCCCTGCGCAGCCTTGCCGAGGCCCAGGCCCGCATTACCGAGATGCAGTCGGCTGCCGTAGATGAGGCCCGGCAAGAGGCCGCTCGTGTGGCGCTCGACATTGCCGAAACGACGGAAGCGGTCCGCAAGCTGGAGGATCGCGCGGAACGGACGCTGCTGCGTGCGCCTGCGCCCGGCGTCCTGCGCGGGCTGGCTGTTCACCGTCCCGGCACCGTGTTGCCACCCGGTGGATTGATCGCCGAAGTGATGCCGCAGGATGCCCCGCTTGTTGCCGATGTGCGGATCATGCCGCGCGACATCGGGTTCATCGAGGTCGGCCAGCCCGTTCACGTCAAGGTGCAGGCCTTCGACTATGCGCGCTACGGTGCCGTGGACGGCATTGTGGAGCGCGTCTCGGCCGGGACGTTCCTCGACGAGCAGCGGCAGCCCCATTACCGCGTGCGTGTCGTGCTCAAGCAGCAGCATGTGGGCCGCGATCCCGGAAGGGCACAGCTCGTGCCCGGCATGACGGTTCAGGCCGACATTACGACCGGCAACAAGACCGTGCTGCAGTACCTTTTGAAGCCGATCTACTCCGCCATGGCGGCATCATTCCACGAGCGTTGAGGCGCTGATCGCATGAGCCAGCAACCCGATCCGACCATCCCGTTCGACGCCAGTGTGGTTGACGAGGAGGCACTGCGCGCCTTGCGGGCGGTGCAGCGGAGCCTCCCGATGGGCGATGGAGGCACCAGCGGAAATCTGGTGGGCGGAACGGAGGCTGTTGCGGCATTCG
>JAJNDL010000270.1 GCA_021156385.1 Moraxellaceae bacterium
GAGCGTGCCCATGTCGATCACGCCGTAGTTCTCGTGATCGCGGATGGTCTTGTTGTAGACCGTGTAGGTGCCAGGTGCCGTGTTGAAGAGGCTGCGCGACGTGTATTTGCCGCTCTCCAGCGCCGCCGCCACCGTGAAGGGCTTCATGGTCGAGCCCGGCTCGAACATGTCGGTGACAGCGCGGTTGCGCATTTCGTCCGGGCGCAGGTTCTTGCGGTTGTTCGGGTTGTAGGAAGGCTGGTTGACCATGGCCAGCACCTCGCCTGTCTCGACATCCAGCGCTACTGCCGTGCCGGCGCGTGCGCCGTTCTGCGCAATGGCCTGAGCCAGTTCGCGATAGGCAAGGTACTGGGTGCGGGCATCGAAGCTGAGGTGCACATCCTGGCCGGGACGCGCCGGGCGCAGCAGCGCCACGTCTTTAACCTTGGACCCCTTGAGGTCGCGCAGCACGCGCTTCATGCCGGGCACGCCGCGCAGCTTTTCATCCAGCTCGAGCTCGAGACCCTCCTGGCCTTCATCGTCGAGATTGGTGAAGCCGAGCAGGTGCGAGGTCACCTCGCCTTCCGGATAGAAGCGGCGGTATTCGGTCTTGCCGTAGACGCCGGGGAAGCCCTGGGCCAGCACGGCCTCGGCATCGGTGGGCGCGAGGTGGCGCTTCAGGTAGAGGAATTCACGCTGGCTGTTCTTGCGCAGGCGCTCCTGCACCCAGCGGGTATCGAGGGAGAGTGCCCGCGCGAGCTTGTCAGCCGCGAGCTTCTCGCGCAGCGCTTCCTTGGGATTCACCCAGATGGACACCACCGGCGTGCTGACGGCAAGCGGCAGGCCGTTGCGGTCGCGCAGGATGCCGCGATGCGCGGCAATGGGCTCGACGCGCAGCATCCGCGCATCGCCCTGCTTGCGCAGGAACTCCTGGTCGACCACATGCAGGTAGGAGGCGCGCGCCACCAGGCCGCCGAACAGGACGAGCATGATCGCCCCCACCAGGCGGTGCCGCCCGGCGAATGCGAGTGCCTTGTTCTTGTCCTGCGCCGGTCGTGTCATTGCCGCACCATGATGATTTCCGTGGGCGCAGGATTGCGCATCTGGAGCTGCTCCATCGCGATTCTGCCGATGCGTCCGTAGGCGCCCCAGGTGTGCTGTTCCAGCAGCAGCTGGCCCCACTCGGTCTCGAGCCGGTCGCGCTCGGTCTCGAGCTGCTGCAGATCGTTCAGGTAGAGGCGCGATTTGTGCGCGCTGTAAGCCACGGCGACGGCGGAGCTCACCAGCACGAAGCCGATCACGGCCATGGTCAGTGGCGCCTGCAGCTGCAGGAAACCGTCCTGGACCCTGGCCTTCACCGCGGCATGCATTCCGGCGACCTTCATGCAGCCTCCGCGATCTTCTCGGCGACACGCAGGCGGGCGCTGCGCGCACGCGGATTGGCGTCGACCTCTGCGGCGGAGGGCTCGATGGCCTTGCCGACGATCTTCAGGCGCGGCTTCAGCATGTCGACGGTTACCGGGAGGCCGGCGGGGAAGTCGTCACCCTTCGCCTCTTTCTGGAAGAACTGCTTCACGAGACGGTCTTCCAGCGAATGGAAGCTGATGACGGCCAGGCGACCACCCGGCTTCAGCACTGCGAGCGCATCACGCAGGAAAGTTTCGATATCGCCGAGTTCGCTGTTGATGGCGATACGGATGGCCTGGAAGGCCCGGGTGGCCGGATGCTTATGCTTCTCCCAGGCGGGATGCGCCGCCGCCACGATGTCGGCCAGCTCCTTGGTGCGCGTGATGGCCTTCTCGGCACGCGCCTTGACGAGGGCACGGGCGATACGGCGGGAGTAGCGCTCCTCGCCGTACTCGAAGAGCACGCGCGCCAGCTCGCCTTCCGCCACGGCGGCGAGCCATTCGGCTGCGCTCGGGCCACGGGTCGTATCCATGCGCATGTCCAGGGGACCATCCTTGAGGAAACTGAAGCCGCGCCCGGCGTCGTCCAGCTGCGGCGATGACACGCCAAGGTCGGCAAGCACGCCATCAATAGTGCCCGCCAGCCCGCGGGCTTTCAGTACAGAAAGGATTTCTGCGAAAGAGGCATGGATGATGGCGAAGCGACTGTCTTCACGGGCCAGCTGCTCGCCGGCGGCGATCGCCTCGGGATCCTTGTCGAAGCCCAGGACCCGAGCCTCCGGCGACAGCCGGGCCAACAGGTAGCGGGTGTGTCCGCCACGGCCGAAAGTGGCGTCGACATAGACACCATCCTTCGCTCCCAATATCGACACGACCGCCTCATCAAGGAGCACGGTCTGGTGGACGTAGCTACTCATGGTTACAAAGCCAGGCTGTCGATGGCGGCGGCGAGATCCGGAGAGGAGATATCGACCTCCTCCACCTGGGCCTGAAGGACATCCCAGGCCTGCTTGTCCCAGATTTCACATTTCTTGCCCTGGCCGGCGAGGACCACGGCCTTTTCGAGGCCGGCGAACTTGCGCAGCTCGGGGCTGAGCAGCAGGCGCCCGGAGGCATCCATGCTGACTTCGGTGGCATGCCCGATGAGGCGGCGCTTGACCCTGGCGGACTCCGGATTGGAGGACGGCAGACGGTTCAGGCCAGCCTCGATGGCTTCCCATTCGTTGAGGGGGTAGAGGGCGAGGCACTTTTCGCGGAGGTCCACGGTGATGACGAAGCGGCCCTGGCAACCGGCGAGCACGCGCTCGTGGTAGCGCGTCGGCAATCCGATGCGCCCCTTGGCGTCCATATTGAGCTCGTCGTAACCCCTGAACACGTCAGATCATCCGCCTATTGGATTTTTTTCCAGAAATCGCCACAAAACTGCACTTTCCCCCACCGACGAACTATAGAGAAGCGTCTTCAAGAGCGTCAAGGAAAGGAAAGTCAGTTATAAGGGGGAAAAGTATCGATAAAACTTCTAAACAAATCAGATACTTAAAGATGAAAAGAAAGACTACTGTTCAAAATAGCAGCAACTGTCATTGCAATAATAATCAACAAGTTATGAGAACAAGTTAATGCTTAAGCTCAGGTTGGCTTCGGTTAATATTATTTGGTTATAAGAGGGCTGGCGGTGTGAACGCACGGCTGTAAGCGGTTGGCACTTTCTGGTGAGGCTGCCCCGGCGGCTTGGACGCCTACCCATCAATCAGGTCACAGGCCCGAAAGTGCCGGCACTGCGCAAGGCAAGCTGCCAGGCAGTTAGTGCTCACATTACAGAATTAAAGAAGGAGTCGGCCTGTAAGCCGGGTTCTGTCGAGGACGGTCATTCCTCTAGGCCCGCCGTCGCCAGCGGGCTCAAGCGACCTACCCGGTTCCCGCGCGGGCCGCGCGTATGGAACCCTATTTGGTCTTGCTCCGGGTGGGGTTTGCCGTGCCGGTCTGTTGCCAGACTCGCGGTGCGCTCTTACCGCACCGTTTCACCCTTGCCTGATCCTCCCGAAAGAGGCCATCGGCGGTCTGCTCTCTGTTGCACTTTCCGTCGGCTCGCGCCGCCCAGGCGTTACCTGGCACCCTGCCCTGTGGAGCCCGGACTTTCCTCCCCCGCCTTGCGGCGGCAGCGACCGTCCGGCCGACTCCGGCGCG
>JAJNDL010000271.1 GCA_021156385.1 Moraxellaceae bacterium
CGGCCGAGCTCCATCTCCCGGATGTTCATGTTGAAGTCCAGCTGCGCGTCCAGGCCCATCTTGTAGAACGTGATGCCGGAGGTGCCGGTCGCCTGCGTGCCAGTGCCGGTGATCTTGTCGGCCTGGAAGAAGGCCTGGCCGCTGACGCCGGCGAGGTCGTCGTCGCGCAGGGTGTGCAGGTCCGCGCGCACGGCGGCCGGGACCAGCAGGGCCGCGAGAACCAGCACCCTGCGCAAGCAGGGCCAGCGCTTGTCGTCCATGATCAGAATCCGAAGAGATAGGCCGTGCCGGAAATGGCGGCGCCGGCAAAGTTGGAGTTGGGGTTGTTGTCGTCGATGCGGACGCCCATGAAGCTGCCGTTGACGTCGGCGTTGTAGCCGGTGGCGCCGAACTCCGTGGCCATGCGGCCGATGTTGAGCGCGAGCTCGACGCTGTTGTAACCGGTGCTGAGACCCGTCGCCGGGTTGTACGAGGTCGTCGTCGCCGGCACGGTCAGCTTCAGCGCCGGCAGCGTGTTGATGTAGGACGTGGTGCAGTTGCCGGTGCCGAGCAGGCAGGTGCCGCCGTCGCCCTGGAAGCGCGTGACGTCGAAGTACGCGGTGTTGCTGCCGGCGGCGCTGAGCGCGGGCGCGACGTCCAGGCGCAGCAACGGCACTTTCAGGCTGAAGTAGAAATCCTTGAACACCAGCCACTCGCCGCTGGCGTCCGTGCGATTGGCGAGCTGGACCGCGACATGGCAGGGATTGCCGACGCCGGCGCAGCTCGACAGCGATGCGTAGGGCGTGCCGTCGGTGGCCGGCGTGGCGGGTGCCCGCACCGAGTTGAAGTAGAGGTTCAATCCCAGCGCAATGCCTTCCTGGCCGCTGATCGCATCGAGTTCGGCATCGCTCAGCGCCTCCGCCCGCGCGCCGCACGCGACCGTCAGCAGCAGCGCTGCCCACAGTGTCTTCCCGAGCATGGTTCAGAGTCCCTTCGTGGTGAACTTGAGTGACTGGATCAGGATGCCGTCGAGCTTGGCGGTCCCGATGTTCACGACCGTGCCGGTCGCGTTGGTGAAGTAGATGCCGTTGTCGCTGGCCGTCGTGATCGGCGCCGTCGGGAAGCGCGCACTGCCGCCGTTGCTGCAGGGGCCGGTGTTGTCGGTCGTCATGCAGCCCCACTTCACGTAGCCGTGCGTGGCGGGGTTGGGGTTGTTGTATTCGGTCACCGTGTTGCCGAAGAAATCGGCGAGCACCGTGCTCGTCGTGCAGCTCACCACGACGGGCGTGGCCGAGCCGCAGTAGATGTCGTTGTAGACATTCGCCACGTTGGGCACGGCCATCAGCTGGATGACGAAGTTGCCGTCGCCCGCGGTGGTGCCGGACGCCGTGCTGTCGAAGACGATGGCCTGGGAATTGAGCCGGCCCAGCGGCAGGAAGGCGTCGACGTGGCGGAAGTAGATGCCTTCGAGGTCATGAAAGTCGGGCACGGCATGCAGGACGTTGGGCGAGGCAGCCGTCTGCATGGCGGTGAAGCGGAAGTCGCCGGAGAGCGCGCTCTGGTAGGTCAGGCCCAGGGTCAGGTCGGCGGTGTTGGAGGTCTGCATCAGCCGCAGGATGGCGGGCGTGCCGTTCCGGGTGATGGGCTTGCCGAGGATGACGCTCTGGCTCTGCAGGCCGCAGTAGCTGGCGTTGCCGTTGCCCGCGGAGAGGCAGCCGGCCACGGCCGGATTACCGGGATGGGGCGAGGTTGTCGTGGTCGAGGTCGAGGTCGCGTAGGTGGTGCCGCGCGCGATCTCGATCTCGCCCCAGAACGCCCAGCGCCAGGTGTCGGAGGCGGACGGCCCGATCAGCTCGAGCACGGTCGGACGGCTCTCGGCGCTGCCGGTGCCGCAGGTCGCGCACAGCAGGGTGCCCTGGTAGTCGAAGCCCTGGTACTGGTAAACGCGCAGCAGGTAGGGGTTGTAGACCGGGGCCAGGTCGGCGATCGCGCCGCTTCCCATCGGGCAGCCCAGGCCCGTCGCGCCCGGAGTACAGCCGTTGCCGTACCAGTCGGCGCCCGAGGCCGTGGAGTTGGAGGTGAACGACAGGCCGTAATAGCGCGCGTCGGCGCGCTTCCAGCCCAGGGACGCGGCGGAGGGCGTGCTGGTGTTCTCCGGCGCGGTGCCGGTCAGCTCGATGTAGCTGGTCGGGGCCATGCGGAAGCTGAAGTCGTCCAGGGCCAGCGCCAGGCCGGCGCCGGATTCCTCGGCCAGCTCCGTTTCGCTGAGCGTTTCCATCGCCAGCGTCGCCGGCGCGAGGAGGAGAAGGACCAGGACGAAGAACAGGGACAACAGCGTCCCGATCACGGCATTGCGTTGAACGTTCATGTTCTTTGTTGTTTTTTTGGCCAGCCTGAACCTGCGAATACGGATTTCTGCAGGATTTGCCGGGCCCGGCTTCTCCGGTCCCGCGGGCGCTTCCCTCGCCCCGCGCCGGTACTGCCGGCGCGACCTTCCCTGCCCGGACCGGGCAGGAACGAAAATGGGGGATTCCAAAGGGAGAGGACCTGCAGAACCGCAGATGTCAGTGCTGACCCCCCGCGCTCCCACGGGGCACTAAGGTCCATCCCGGTCCCTTGGCTCTCCCAAAGGAATCGGGGCGTACATTAGGGACGAAAGGTAGTGTAAGACTTGTCTTTAAATGCCATATATTTGGCATTAAATGTCATGGACGCATAAAAAATGGGCAACCTGATTCGCGCGCAGTCGCTGCAGGGATATGCAGCACTGGTTCGCAGCCTGGGCGGTGATCCGTCGGAGCTGATGGACCGTTCCCAGATCGACCCCGAGATACTGGCAAACCCGGACGGCTATCTGCCCTTCCGTCACCTGAACGGCCTGCTGGAGACCAGTGCCCAGGCCCTGGACTGCCCCGACTTCGGCCTGCGCCTCTCCCGGCAACAGGGCCTGGAGGTCCTGGGGCCGCTCGCGGTGGTGGCACGCAATGCCGGCAGCATCGCCCAGGCCCTGCAGGCCATCGCCGACTACCTGCCGCTGCACAGCCCCGCCCTGCGCCTCACGGCCGGCCTACCTTCCACCGACCTCGTGAAGTTCGGCTTCGACATCCTCGAGCCGCGGCTGGCCTGCACGCGCCAGGTCTCCGAACTCAGCATGGGGGTCGGGCTGGCGGCACTGAAAGTCCTGGCGGGACCCGAGGCCCGGCCGGCGGCCATGCTCTTTGCGCACGAGCCCCTGCTGGATGCCGGCTTCTACCGCGATTTCTTCGGCTGCCGCGTGCAGTTCGGCCAGGCCGGCACGGGCATGCTGCTGCCCTTCGGCCTGCTGGCGCAGGCCATCCCGGATGCCGACAGCGCCACCCACCGCCTGGCCCGCCAGTACCTGGACTCCATGCTGCCGCCGGGCGTCGAGCAGCGCTTCGGCGACTATGTGGCGCGCCTGGTCCGGCGCTTGCTGCCCAGCGGCCAGTGCACGCTCGCGGCGGTGGCCGCCCAGCTCTGCGTCAGCATGCGCACGCTGCAGCGCCGCCTCGACGGCGAAGGCCTGGCCTTCGACGAACTGGTCGACCACGAACGGCGTGAACTGGCGGCGTA
>JAJNDL010000272.1 GCA_021156385.1 Moraxellaceae bacterium
CCGGCCAGCTCGGCATAGCCCGTGAGTTCCGAGAGCGGCGTCACCGTCAGCATCAGCAGGCGGCCGTCCTGCGGCCCCGGCAGGCCGATCACGCTCTCCAGGCTGCTGGCCTGGCCTTCGCGCCGGCCCGTGCTGATCGCGGTGCGCAGCAGGACCTGCAGGGTGGCGTTGGCGGCGGGGTCGGCGGCGCGCAATTCGCCGCGCGCCGTGACGACGAGGCTGTCGTGGCGGCGCAGCGCCTGCTCCGCCGCCGGATTGGCGTAGCGCACCCGGCCGGCGCCGTCGAGCAGCAGGACGCCGGCGACGAGGCCGTCCAGCATGCGGTAGAGCGCGGCATTGAGCTGGCGCACTTCGGTGAGCTGGCGGTGGATCTGCAGGGCGCGGCGGAAATGCGCGGACAGGCGCGCCATGACGGCGACCTGCTCCGGGCCCATCGGTGCGCTGTCGCGCGGCCGGTGCACGCCCAGCGTGGCGGCGCGGAAATCGCCGTGGTCCAGCAGCATGCCTTTCAGGTAGTAGATGTTGGAAGGCGCCAGGCAGCGCTCATAGAACTCGCCGGCGCGGCGGATGTATTCCTCCTGGCTGCCGTAGGCCTCGGTGGAGCAGAAGATGGAGCCGAGGCCACCCGCCAGCATGGGCGGCACGTGCAGCTCCATGTCGATGAGGTCGAGCCGGGCCTCGCGGTAGACCTGGAAGGGCGCGGCCGGGATGTTGTGGGTGAAGGCGACGGTGTAGGCGGGGTTGAGCCGATCCAGCGCGGTCAGCACGGCGCTGTTGGACTCGGTCAGGGCCACGAGCTGCTGCAGCACCTGCGGCCACAGCGCGGGATTGAGGGCGGCATCGTAGATGTCGCCGACCAACAAGGATTCGGATTCGGGCGATACGGGTTTCACGACTACTACTGGCAACGTGAAGGTGGTCCGGCAGTGATGCCACGAAAGCGGGACCGAGGCAATTGCAGCGTTCACAGCCGCGCAGCGGTCAGCGCGGCCCCTGCGGAAGGGAACGCGCCGGCACCGGGGCCTGGCCCGCGGCGAGCAGCGCCGGCAGGAAGCACTCCGCCACCAGCACCGGCTTGCCGTGGTAGACGAGGTGGGAGCGGCGCGCAAAGACGCGCCCCTCGGGCTGCATGACGCGCGTGATCTCGATGGGGCCGCGCCGCAGCGTCGGATCGCGGAAGAGCAGGTGGCCGAGGGAGCGGGTGCCGAGCCGGCGCAGGCGCCGGCCCGGGCCGGTCAGCGAACTCACCGGCAGCACGCTGCGCGCGCGCACCCAGGTCTCGCCGTGGCCCTGCAGCGCGACCTCGCGGATCAGCGCGAAGCGCCCGGAATGCAGGCGCAGGCGGCGCGCCTCCTCGGGCGCCGGGCGGCCCCAGTACTGGGCCAGCAGGCGCACCCGGAACTCGCCCTGTGCCAGGTCAACGAGGCGCGCGGTCAGCGAGCCGGGCTCGCGCAGCCAGGACGCCACCGGGCGCGGCGGCGCGAGCTGCCAGTGCCGGGCGGGCGGCAGCCAGTGGCGGGGCGGGGTCCAGACGGGCATGTGCGTGAAGGCCTGCGCTGAAGGGGCGGAGGGCGGGCCGGAAGGCCGGCCGGAAGTGCGGCGAGCATGCCGGCTGTCCGCCGCACTGGCAAGCCGTCCGGGGACGGTGCAGGCCAGCGTCTTACGAAGGTGTCCCGGCGGTCACAAACTGGAAACACCGGAACGATTTTGGCAGTATCGCCCTCCGTTGAAGCGCGTCAGTCCCTGGCGCCGTTCCGTTAGCGCCCGCCTTTGCGGCGCCAGTCGAGGGTGATATGAAAAAGTGGCAGTGTGTGGTTTGCGGCTTCATTTACGACGAAGCCGTGGGTATGCCCTGGGACGGAATCCCGGCCGGCACCAAGTGGGAAGACATCCCCGCTGACTGGGTGTGCCCGGATTGTGGCGTCGGCAAGGAAGATTTCGAGATGGTCCAGCTCTGAGGCAATGCCTCGCGAGGATCACCTCACGGCAGAGAACAAGAAAAACGGCCTGCATTTCTGCAGGCCGTTTTTTTGGCAGCAACCGCCCGAAGCAGGGCATGAGCTGGCGGCTTTTGTGAGTCAGGCTTCAGCCTGACGACAGCTCCGGATCGTGCCCCGTCGTCCCGAGAAGGGGACTTCCTACGGTCGTCAGGCTGAAGCCTGACCCACAAGCAACCCGAGAGAGCACTCCATGAATCCCCTAGTCATCGTCGGCACCGGCCTCGCCGGCTACAACCTCGCCAAGGAATTCCGCAAGCTGAACGCCGAGCGCCCGCTCGTGCTGATCACGGCCGACGACGGCCGCAACTACTCCAAGCCCATGCTCTCCACCGGCTTCACCAAGAGCAAGACGGCGGACGAGCTGGCCATGAACGCCGTCGAACAGATGCGCGAGCAGCTCAAGGCCGACATCCGCACCGGCGTGCGCGTCAACGCCATCGACCGCGTCGCGAAGACGCTGCAGGTCGAAGGCGAGATCATTCCCTACGGCGACCTCGTGCTGGCGGTGGGCGCCGACGTGTTCCGCCCGGCGCTGGGTGGCGACGCCGCCGAGCGTGTCTACTCGGTGAACGACCTGCAGGACTACGCGCGTTTCCGCGAGGTCGTCGCCGGCAAGAAGCACATCGTGATCATCGGCGGCGGCCTCATCGGCTGCGAATTCGCCAACGATCTCTCCAACGGCGGCTTCAGCGTCGAGGTGGTGGAGCCGGTCGGCCGCGTGCTGCCCTCGCTGCTGCCGGAGCGCGCCTCCGAAGCCGTTGCCAACGGCCTCGCCTCGCTCGGCGTGAAATTCCATTTCGGGCACAGCGTGAAGGGCGTGTGGCATGAGGGCGACGGCGTCTCCGTCGAGCTCAGCAACGGCGAGCGCATCCGGGGCGACCTGGTGCTCTCCGCCATCGGCCTGCGCCCGCGCACCTCGCTGGCGCTGGAAGCCGGCCTCAAGGTCGAGCGCGGCATCGTCGTCGACCGCTTCCTGCGCACCTCCGACGCCAACATCTACGCGCTCGGCGACAGCGCCGAAGTCGACGGCAAGGTGCTGCTCTACGTGCTGCCGCTCATGGCCGCGGCGCGCGCGCTGGCGAAGACGCTGGCCGGCGAGCCGACGCAGGTGCAGTACCCCGCCATGCCGGTGCAGGTGAAGACGCCGGTGTGCCCGGTGGTGGTGTCGCCCGTGGTGCCCGGCACGCCCGGCGCCTGGGAAGTCGAGGCCGAGGGCAATGACGTGAAGGCCGTGTTCAGGAGTCCCGAGGGGCTGGTGCTGGGCTTCGCGCTCACCGGCGCACCGGCCGGCAACGGTGCGGTGAAGATGGAGCTGACGAAGCAGCTGCCGCCCATCCTGCCCGCCTGACGCCCCGGCAGTCGCTGCAGGGCGAAACCCGCGCAGCGGTTTCCGCCGCCGGAGATGGCGCGGTAGCGGCGGCGCGCTGCCCCGCCAGCGCGCCAGGTCGCGAAAAAACCTTTGAGTGTTCCGCCCGGTACACGACAGAAATGAAAAAGCCCGCGACTGCGGGCTTTTTCATGCGCGGCGTTCAGGCGGCGTGGATGCGCCGCTCCTGGCTGACGCCCG
>JAJNDL010000007.1 GCA_021156385.1 Moraxellaceae bacterium
CGGACGGGACTCGAACCCGCGACCCCCGGCGTGACAGGCCGGTATTCTAACCGACTGAACTACCGCTGCTTGGTCTTGACGCTGGTGGGTGCTGACGGGATCGAACCGCCGACCCGCTCCTTGTAAGGGAGCTGCTCTCCCAGCTGAGCTAAGCACCCCTGAGGCATTCAGCGTGGCGCGCATTATAGGGAGTTAGTCCGGCCTGTCAAAGAAAAAAGCGCGGTTTTTCCAAAGGAATTTCAGGCGCTTAATTTTCAGGCAGAAGGAAGGCCCCGCCAGCGCTCCCGGGACACGCCGCGCAGTGCCGCGGTACCGCAGCCGAAGCAGCCTTCGCCCCTGCGGCCGCAGGCCTGCGGGAAACCACTGCACTCCTCCGCAGGCTCGGGGTTCTTTCCTGCAAACGGGACCGGGAGCCTGCCGCCCTCATTCCTCGATGAGTACCGGCGTATAGGGCGGAACCCGCTCGAACAGGTCGATGATGTCGCTGTTGCGCATGCGGATGCAGCCATGCGAGCGCGGCTCGCCCATGGGCTCGGAATCGGGCGTGCCGTGGATGTAGATGTAGCGGCGCATGCTGTCGCAGCGGCCGAGGCGGTTGCGCCCGGGCTCGGTGCCGGACAGCCAGAGGATGCGCGAGAGGATCCAGTCACGTCCGGGATGCTGCGCGTGCAGCTCCGGCGTCCAGATCTCGCCGGTCGGGCGACGCCCCCGGAACACCGTCCCGGCCGGCGCACCGGCACCGATGCGGGCACGCACGACATGTGCCCCGCGCGGCGTCTGCTCGCTGCCGGACTGCTCACCCGGTCCCTTGAGCGCGGTCGAGACGGCATAGGCGGCCAGCGTGCGCCCGTCTTCGAGCAGGCGCAGCGTCTGGTCGGCAATGGATACGTGCAGGCGCTTCATTCCTCGTCCGCAGTCTTCAGGCGCTGATGGTAGTAGTCGATGACGATCTTCGCGCCCTCCTCGGCATCGTCGACCACCTTGAACAGGTCGAGGTCGCTCTCGCTGATGCAGCCGCTGGCAAGCATGGTGTGGCGCAGCCAGTCGATGAGCCCGGCCCAGTAGTCGCGGCCGTAGAGGATGATGGGGAACGGCTCGCTCTTGCCGGTCTGGATCAGTGTCAGCACCTCGAACATCTCGTCCAGCGTGCCATAGCCGCCCGGAAAGATCACGAAGGCCACGGCATGCTTCATGAACATGAACTTGCGCACGAAGAAATAGCGGAAGTAGAGGCTGATGTCCTGGTAGGGGTTGGCAGCCTGCTCCATGGGCAGCGAGATGTTGAGGCCGATGGATTTCGCACCCTGGTTGTGCGCGCCCTTGTTGGCCGCCTCCATGATGCCGGGCCCGCCGCCGGTGATGACGTTGACGCCACTCTGCGACAGCAGCCTCCCGAATTTCTCGGCCGCCTGGTAATGAGGATTGTCGGGAGTAAGCCGCGCGCTGCCGAACAGGATGGCTGCGTAGCGGACCTTGATGAGGTGTTCGATGCCATCGACGATTTCAGACTGGATGCGCAGCACTCGCCACGCTTCGGGCATTTTCTTGTCAAACATGACTGCTCCGGTGATCTCTTCTTTTTTATTTTCGAAGCCAGTCTAGCAGCCGGCCACAGGCACTGCGTAGCAAGGCACGGGAACAACGCGAACAGCGGCACATTCCTGCGGATGGAAGGCGGAATTCATCGACGCCATACCGGAAAACACTCGCCGCTGCTGGCGCTCTCCCCGGGAAGCTTCGCTACGCGACTCAGTGCAGCACCGGCGGCGCCGGCATCGCGGCAACCTGCCGTGCCACCTGCGAGGTGGCCTGCAGGCCGGCGCCGAACATGGCGAGGGCGACATCGTTGAGGTGCGTGCCGAGCATGGCACGGATCTCCGGCGAGAAGCGCAGCACAACGAGGGGTTCGCCGTTGCCGGCATCGCTGCGGCGCAACAGCACTTCGCCGTCTTCGGTCTGCACTACTTCGAGATGGGTTTCAGCGGACATGATGTTCCCGGATAAAGAGCCTGATTACCGGAAGACATGGGGGCAACGGCAGGAAATTCAAACGGGAGGATTACCACTCCGCCATTTCGCGCCGGAACTCGCGGATGATGGCGGTGAGTTCGCGGTGCCACGACTGCAGGGATTCGGCATCGCCGGCCGAAAGCGGCGCATCCGCACTGACGCTGACGAAGCTGATGCCGCGGGCGCCACCCTCCTCCGCGTCGCCCTCGACCATGGCCGGCGCCGCGGCATCCGGTGCGATCAGGCAGTCCCGGTGCGCCCGCAGCAGTTGTGCCAGCCACGCGCCGGACTCCTGCTCCAGGCGCTGCAGCACGGTGATCTCCGGAGACACCTGGCCCTTGGCGGTCATGGCCGCGCGCACGGCTTCGCTGTCCATGAGCGGGCCCTGCAGCTTGTAGAACCGCACCAGCTCCTGCAGGAAGGCGAGATAGGCGCCGTGCAGGTGCAGGATGGCCGCCTCGCGGCAGGACAGCGCCTCAGACTCCCAGGCAAACGCCGTGCGCTCTGCCAGCAGCTGCCGCATGCGATCGAGCTGCAGCTTGGCGAAGTAGAGCTTCTGGTTGGTGCGGCCCTGGTTGGGTCGCAGCCGTCCGGTGTCGATGGCGCCTTTCATGCGATTGCCGTTCTCACTTGCCCTTGGCCGGGCTCTCGACCCACTTGCCGTTGCGGTAGAAGGCCTGCCAGCCGGTGGGCTTGCCGTCCTTCTCGGTCACCACGAACTGCTCGCGGCTCTTGCGGCTGAAGCGTAGCACAGCCTTGTTGCCCTCCTTGTCCTTCACCGGCGCGTCGAGCAGGTAGCGGTGCTTCTCGTCGAGCCTGTCGCCCACGCTCTTCAGTTCCTCGATGGTGGGAGCGCGCGTCTCGCGATGCTTGGGAAACTGGCTCGCCGCCAGGAAGAGGCCGGCGGCGCCGTCGCGCAGCAGGAAGAAGTCGTCGGATTTCTCGCACTTCAGGTGCGGCAACGGGATCGGGTCAGCCTTGGGCGGCGCGGCCTCGCCGTTGCGCAGCAGCTTGCGGGTGTTGCCGCACTCGCTGTTGGTGCAGCCGAAATACTTGCCGAAGCGGCCGGTCTTGAGCTGCATGTCGGAGCCGCACTTGTCGCACTCGATCAGCGGGCCTTCATAGCCCTTGATGCGGTAGTTGCCCTTCTCGATCTCGTAGCCGTCGCAGTCCGGATTGTTGCCGCAGACGTGCAGCTTGCGGTGCTCGTCAATGAGGTAGCTTTCCATCGCCGTGCCGCACTTCGGACAGCGGTGGCGCGCCAGCAGTTGCCTGGATTCGCTTTCCTCGTCGTTCTCGTCGAGCGCGACGATCTCGCCGCCCGGCACCAGGTTGATGGTGCCCTTGCAGCGCTCCTTGGGCGGCAGCGCATAGCCGGAGCAGCCGAGAAAGACGCCGGTGCTCGCGGTGCGGATCTGCATGGGCCGCGCGCACTGCGGGCAGGGAATGTCGGTGGTCACCGGCTGGTTGCGGCGCATGCCGTCGTCCTGGCCGGCCTTTTCCAGCTTCTTCTTGAAGCTTTTATAGAAATCGTTGAGGACCTTTTTCCACTCGAGCTGGCCTTCCGCGACCTTGTCGAGCTCTTCCTCGAGCTGCGCGGTGAAGGTGTAGTCCATCAGGTCGTCGAAGTTTTCCGTGAGGCGGTCGGTGACGATGTCGCCCATCTTCTCGGCGTAGAGGCGGCGGTTCTCCAGCTTGACATAGCCGCGCTCCTGGATCGTGGAGATGATCGCCGCATACGTGGAGGGCCGGCCGATGCCGCGCTTCTCCATTTCGCGCACGAGCGTGGCTTCCGTGAAGCGTGCCGGCGGCTTGGTGAAGTGCTGGCTGGGGTCGAGCTTCTTCAGCGTGAGCTGCTCGCCGACCTTCACGTCGGGCAGCACCACGTCTTCCTTGTCCTTCTGCGCCGGCTGCATCACTTTCGTGAAGCCGTCGAACTTGAGGATGCGGCCGCGCGTGCGCAGCTCGAAATCGGCGGCATTCACGGCGAGGCTGGTGGACAGGTATTCGGCATCCGTCATCTGGCAGGCGACGAACTGGCGCCAGATCAGCTCGTAGAGACGCTCGGCATCGCGTTCCATGCCGGCGAGATCCCCCGGCTTCGCGTTGACGTCGGAGGGACGGATCGCTTCGTGGGCTTCCTGCGCGCCTTCCTTGCTCGCGTAGAAATTCGGCTTTTCCGGCAGGTATTTCTTGCCGAACTCGTCCTCGATGAAACCGCGCACCATGTTCAGCGCATCCTGGCTGAGGTTGGTGGAATCGGTACGCATATAGGTGATGTAGCCGGCTTCATAGAGGCGCTGCGCCAGCGTCATGGTCTTCTTCACCGAGAAACCGAGACGCGTGCTCGCCGCCTGCTGCAGCGTGGAGGTGATGAAGGGCGCATTGGGACGCGTGCGCGTCGGCTTGTCCTCGCGCTTGCCGACCACGTAGGCCGCCTTTTCCAGCACCTTGAGCGCGGCATCGGCCTCGGCCTTGTTCTTCGGGCGGAAAGCGCCATCTTTCTGCCTGGCGACCTCGAGGCGCAGTGCCTCCTTCTTGGCCGTCAGCGTGTCGGCATGGATCTCCCAGAACTCTTCCGGCACGAAGGCGCGGATCTCGCGCTCGCGCTCGACGACGAGGCGCACCGCCACCGACTGCACGCGGCCGGCGGAGAGGCCGCGCGCGATCTTCTCCCAGAGCAGCGGCGAGACCATGTAGCCGACGACGCGGTCAAGGAAGCGGCGCGCCTGCTGCGCATTCACGCGATCCAGGTTGAGCGTGCCGGGCTGCTTGAACGCCTCGTTGATGGCGTTCTTGGTGATCTCGTTGAAGACGACGCGCTTGAAGCGCTGATCGTCGCCACCGATGACCTCGCGCAGGTGCCAGGCAATGGCCTCCCCTTCGCGGTCCAAGTCGGTGGCCAGATAGACCGTGTCGGCCTCTTTCGCGAGCTTCTTGAGCTCGTCGATGACCTTTTCCTTGCCCGGCAGTATCTCGTAATGGGCCTTCCAGTCCTTCTCGGGGTCGACACCCATGCGCGACACCAGGGCCGCCTTGGTCTTGGTTTCCTTCTGCGCCGCCTTGGCTTCGGCGGAGAGCTTGCGCGTGGCCGCCGCGGCCTTGGCACGCTCCGCCGCATCCACCTTGTTGCCGGAACCGCTCACGGGCAGGTCGCGCACGTGGCCGACGCTGGATTTCACGATGAAATCCTTGCCCAGATACTTGTTGATGGTCTTGGCCTTGGCCGGCGACTCCACGATGACCAGCGATTTACCCATGAGAATTCACAACCGGAGCAGGAAAAAATGGCCGGGGGGACGGCCGGAGAGTCGGCATATATAAGAGGCAGGACAGGCGGGGTCAAGCTTGGGGTCGACGGGACCGTAGCGGAAACGGCTCAGTCAGCACCCCATAAGGGGCTGAAATTACTTCAGTTTTTCCAGCATCTGGCGGAGCAGCGACTGGAGTGCCGGCAGGGCCTCGGGACCGAGCGCTTCCGACCACCAGATGCTCACGGCATTGGCCTGGGCCTCCAGGGCGATGAATTTCTCCGCCTCAGGGGGCAGGCTCAAGGACCTCAGCACGGTGCCTTCCCCGGCGCGGACCACCCATTCCCCATCCAGCGTGCGCTCCGCACGAAAATACGGCAGGCCCTTCGCGCCCTCTTCGGTCAGCAGGGAGTAGCAGGCCAGCAGCCCGCCGACAGGGCGCTCGCCCTTGTACCACCCGGGCGGCGCCAGCAGGCGCGGCTGCAGGCCGAGCTTGCGCGCCTCGGCACGCAGCAGCATGAGCCGGGTGTCGCGGGCACTCGGGCGGAGCAGTGACCACTGCCCGACCACGAAGGCCACGACCACCAGCAGGACGATGAGGAAGGTGCTCACGAAGCGGCGGGCGTCTCGGGAAAGAAGATCGGCTTGACCTTGGCCAGCTGCGCATCCAGTGACGAGGACACGCTGGAGGACAGCGTGAAGAAGCTTAGCAGCGCCTTGGAGTTGGCGTCGTTCTGGAAGGCCGTGACGGTGCGCTGCCAGAAGGCATGGTTGACCAGCTGCAGTTGCTCGTTGGTCTTGATCAGGCCTTTCAGCTCCCAGTCCGGCGTGCCGCCTTCGCGGGCGATGAAATACTGGCGCATGAGGTACATGGAAGCCGAACGGGTGATGAACTCGTGCGGTGCGGCGAAGGGCAGATGCATGCGGGCACTGGCCTTGAGGGCACCGAAGACCGGGCAGGCGCTGGTGGCCATGACCAGGCCCATGAGCGCACGCACGCCCTCCTCCAGGCCGACGCGCTTCACGTATTCACGCTCCGGCGTCACCACGCGCACATTGGCCTTGGTGAAGGCCGGCAGGCCCTGGAAGCCGTGGGCGATCTGGTCGATGTCGAGGGCAGCCGGGCAATGCGAATTCGCGGCCTTGTCGAGCGGGCAGTTGCTGCACTGGTTGTTGCCGAGGCGCGTCCATTCGGGGGCGTCGGCGGGAACTTTTTTCGGATCGAAAGTGCGGTCGAGATCGACGTTGAACTTGAGTTCGCGGCCGTCGTCGAAAGTGAAGTAATACTGGATGCTCGTCATGTTCTTCTTGTTGCCTGCCGGCAGTTCTTCGCGCGAAGCCGGCAGCGTTGCCGGCAAGTTATTGCGTAACTTAAAGGAATTGCCGTTTGCAGGCCAGCACCGGCGTGCCATTCGATGCCGGCCCGGACTGCCGCGCTATTCCAGCACCTCGACGGCATCGCCGAGGTGCAGGGCGGTACCAGGCGCGCAACGCCGGATGATCACGTTCTGCCCGAAATAGGTCTTGCCGTCGGCACGGGCACGGTAACGCTGCAGCACCGCCAGCAGGCGGCTGTCCTTGCGCGCGGTCGCCGGATCGATGGAGGGAATGACGCAGCGCGAGCAGGGCTTCACCACGCCGAGCTCGACGGCGCCGACGCGCAACCGCTGCCAGCCGTCCTCGGCATGCGGCGGCAGGTCGCCCGCCACCACGAGGTTGGGCCGGAAGCGGGTCCAGTCCACGGCCGGCAGCCCTTCCGCCTGCAGCAGGCCGTTGAGGTGGTCCAGCGACGGCTGCGTCACCAGCAGGAGCGGAAAGCCGTCCGAGAAGGCCGTACGGTGGCCGGGGCCGGCGTAGTGCGGATCCACCGCACGCACTGTCTCCTCCGCCATGAACACCAGGCGCACCGGCATCTCCAGGAAGCGGCTGCACCAGGCGTCCGCCTGCGCACTCACCGCCTGCGCCGGCAGGGTGTCGTTCCAGACGGTGGCGGCCACGGACTGCGGCGCAGGCACCGGCACCACCTCCAGATCCGGCATGCCGGGCGCCGCCAGGTGCAGACGCCCCTCTGCCACCGTTGCCGTGATCAGGCACATGCGCGGATGCGTGCGCTGCGTGACGAAGCGGCCGGTGCCGTCCACCAGCAGCCAGCGCCGGTCCCAGGCCGGGCCGAGCGGTGTCAGGAGCAGTTCGGGCACGGTCAGGCGCCGTGCCGACTTCAGGGGATGGATGGCAAGTTCGCTGATATGCATGGGTAGGCAGGCCGGGCGCTGGCAGGAAGGCGGCCATTCTAGCCGGGTGCGGGCGGCACCGTTGGTCAGAAGGGCAAAGATTCCGCCGCTGAACGGATTTACAGGACTGTACACTCGAACAGTACCCGTGCTAGCTTCGCTCCATCATCGATCCGGCACCTCCCGAGGAAGGCGAAAATGGAAGGCTTGACCACCCGCCAGGCGGAAATTCTCGAATTCATTCGTGAAAACATCGAGCGCACCGGCATGGCGCCGACCCGAGCCGAAGTCGCCCTGCGCTTCGGCTTCAAATCCAAGAATGCCGCGGCAGACCATCTGCGCGCGCTCGAGCACAAGGGTTACATCAAGCTGCACGCCGAGCTCTCGCGCGGCATTCAGCTGCTCGACCAGGCCGACCCGGACCTCGTGCCCATCATCGGTTCCGTCGCTGCCGGCCTGCCCATCGAAGCCATCGAGAACCACGACCATGCCCTGCCCGTGCCGCAGGGCATGTTCTCCAAGCGCCCGACCTACCTGCTGCGCGTGCGTGGCGACTCCATGAAGGATGCCGGCATCCTCGAGGGCGACCTTATCGCCGTCTACAAGACCAGTGTCGCGCGCAAGGGCCAGATCGTGGTGGCGCGCATCGAGAACGAGGTGACGGTGAAGTACCTCGACCAGGAAGGCGGCAAGGTCAAGCTGGTTCCCGCCAACATGAACTACCAGCCCATCATGGTCTCCCCTGACGACATGGTGATCGAGGGCGTGTTCGTGGGCCTGATCCGCGACTCGGCCTTCGGCGTGTAAGCGGCTTCGGCCTGCATCCCACCCTGTAACGAAAAAGCCCGGCAAGACCGGGCTTTTTCATGCCTGTGCAAAGGCGGCGTCAGGACTGGCCCGGCCGTGCGATCAGCTTCCTGCGCCACCACGGCCAGTCGCGGTCCTTCGCGCGGATCGCAAACAGCTCGTCCAGCTGCCGGTAGATCGCCTCCTCCACCTGCTGCCGCACCTGCCACTGCGCCTGCCGGTTGCCGGCGGCGGCCTGCAGATGCCGGGTCGGGATGCGCTCGCCGAACATGAAATACATCTTCTCCGGTCGCGGCAGCGGCAGGCCGGCGATGCCGGTGGCCAACGGCATCACGGTATCGCCGCCGCGAAACCAGCGGTCGAGCAGGCCGCTGCGCTGCGCGAGCTTCCCGGGCAGCGAGCGCCGGAAGGTCTTGCTGTCGTAACGGATGCGGAAGACGTCGTCGGCGCCCAGGGCCGCGAAGGGAATGATGTCGTAGCCGTGCTGCATGGCCATGCGCGCGAAACCGGTGCGGTTCTTCCACACCAGGCGGTATTCCTCGCCACGGTTCTTCATCACCTCGCGCGCGCCACCGGGATAGACGATGAAATGCGCGCCTGCCTGCATCAGCTTCGAGCAGTTCTCCGGCGTGCCGTCGACGGCGCCGAAAGCCGTCACCAGGCGCCCCCAGCCCGGCGTCACGAAGTGGAAGTGGTCGCCCAGCGCGCGCAGGTAGATGCCGGTGTGCTCGTAGACGCCCTGCACCATGAGCGGCGCATCCAGCAGACCGTAGAGGGTGTGGTTGCCGACATAGAGGGCCGGCCGCTGCGGGTCCAGGTGTTCGAGCCCGAAGAACTGCGGATGGAACCAGAATCGGCGCAGCCCCATCAGGGTCCGCATCAGGGCGGGAGACAGCGGACGGAAGTCGAGAGGATCGGGGGAGGAGCGGGCCATGAACTGCCTTGGTCAACGAATGTCAGCAAATGATAGCGGGACTGGCCCCGCGACACAGCGCCCGGGCAGCCAGCGCGTTACGGTTTCGGCTAGAATGCCGCCTCCCCGCCCCTGACGCCCCGGATGCGCTGATGAGCGACAACCCGCACCAGATGAAACGCCTCAAGACCGGGGCCTTCGAGCGCCGCCTCTCCCTGGCCAAGGCCGGCTTCATCGCCAGCACCCGTTTCGCCGCCGGCGCCGCCGGCTCCATGTTCGCGAGCCCCGAGGAGCGCGATGAAAAGCGCCGGCGCATGATGGCCGAGCAGGCCCAGTACCTGGTGCGCGAACTCGGCAAGCTGAAGGGCTCGGTCGTGAAGATCGGCCAGATGATGGCGCTCTACGGCGAACACTTCCTGCCCGAGGAGATCACTCGCGCCCTGCACCAGCTCAACGACGACACCACGGCGCTGGCCTGGGCGTCGCTGGAGCCGGTAGTGCGCGCCCAGCTCGGCGACAAGCGCTTCAATGAGCTGGAGATCGACCCCGAGCCGCTCGGCGCCGCTTCGCTGGCCCAGGTGCACCGTGCGAAGCGCAAGGCCGACGGCTGCGAGCTCGTGCTCAAGATCCAGTATCCCGGCGTCGCCCAGGCCATCGATTCCGACCTCAACCTGGTCACGCAGATGCTGCGCCTGACCAAGGCCGTGCCGCAGACGCGCGAGTTCGAGGAGTGGCTCGACGAAGTGCGCATGATGATGCACCGCGAGGTGAACTATCCGCAGGAAGCGGAGACCACCCGCCTTTTTTACTCCTACCTGCGCAACGACGAACGCTTCATCGTGCCGCGCATCTTCCCCGAATACTGCACCGATACCGTGCTCTGCATGAGCTTCGAGCGCGGCGTCGCCATCAACAGCCCCATCGTGCTGCAGCTGCCGCAGGAGCGCCGCAACCGCATCGCGGAGGCCGCGCTCGACATCTGCTGCCGCGAGGTCTTCGAGTGGGGCGAGATCCAGACTGACCCCAACTTCGGCAACTACCTGGTGCGCCTCGCGGAAAAGGAAGGCGATCCCGACCGCATCGTGCTGCTCGACTTCGGTGCCGTGCGCGATTTCCCGGACGACCTGCTCGAGCTCGCGCGCAAGCTCTCCCGCGCCGCCTTCTACAAGGACCGCGCTGCCATGCAGGCCACCATGCAGGGCTTCCCCTTCTTCGCCAACATGCCGCAAAGCGTGCAGGACAGCCTCACCGAGCTGTTCTTCCTCGCCATCGAGCCCTTCTCGGACCTGAAGGACGCGCCGCCGGAAGCCCTGACGTCCGACGGCCACTACGACTGGGCGAAAGGCAAGCTGCATGCGCGCGTCGCCACTTTCGCGGCGAAATCCGCGGCCACGCGCCACTTCGCCGTGCCGCCCAAGGAAGTCATGTTCATCAGCCGCAAGTTCATGGGCGCCTACACCTTCATGACGGTGATCGGCGCGCAGATCTATGCGCGCGCACTGCTCGAGCCCTACCTGAAGCGCGCGACGCCCTGAACGCCGGGTATGGGGTCGTGACGACCCGCCCATGAAAAAGGCGCCGCACGGCGCCTTTCCATTTTGCGGAATTGCTCATTCCCTGGATCCGGGGGCAGCAGTCTTCGCGACAACCGAGGCGTGGCAGCGGATCTTCCGCCGCCGCTCCTTTCGCCTGCCCTGCATGGCTTTCATTTGCCGCGTGCCTGGCTCATCACCATGGCCTGCCCGAGCACGGCATCGATCAGCGTGTCGACGTCGTCGCGGCGGCCGTCGAGCTTGCCGTCCAGCACCAGGTGGCTGAGCCCGTGCACCAGGCTCCAGGCCTGCAACGCGCCGACCTCGACCTCGCGCGACTCCACCGCCTTGCCGAGGATTTTCGCGACGGCGAAGCGCAGGCCGTCGAAGGCCACCTGCCCTGCCGCCGCCATTTCCTCGCTCTGCGTACTGCCCGTGAAGCGGCCGAAGATAAGGCGGAACAGCCCCGGGTTGCGCCGCGCGAAATCCACATAGGCACGGCCGCTGGCGAAAAACGCCGCGCTCATGCTGCCCTTGTCCTGCATGGCCTGCATCTGCACCTGCGCCAGGCGGCGGAACCCCTCGGCCGCCATGGCGGCGAGCAGTGCCTCCTTGCTTTCGAAGTGGCGATAGGTCGCGTTCGCGGAAACGCCGACGCGGCGCGCCAGCTCGCGCAGACTGAAGTCCGCGGTCTCGCCCGACTCCAGCAGCTTCAGGCCCTCTTCCACCAGCGCCTCGCGCAGGTTGCCGTGGTGATAGGAAGGAGCTTCGTCGATCTGCTTCTTTCGTGATGTTGACATCGTGAACATTGGCGGCCAGAGTAATGTTCACATCATACACATCGCGGCATCCGATCACAGCCCATGCGCAGGAGGCGACCCATGTCACAGGCCACAATGCTGCAGAACCCCTTACTCTGGCTGCACCGCAAGCTGCAGGAGCGCGTGCCCTACGGTGCCTCCAACCGCTTTCTCGAAGGCCCCTTCGCCCCGGTGCATAGCGAGGTCACGGAGACGAGCCTCAAGGTCACGGGCAGCATTCCGCGCGAACTGAACGGCGTGCTGGCCCGCATCGGCCCGAACCCGATGCAGGTCGCCAATCCCGCGCTCTACCACTGGTTCATGGGCGACGGCATGGTGCACGGCCTGCGCCTCGAGGACGGCGCGGCGCGCTGGTACCGCAACCGCTGGATCGGCCAGGACAACGTGCGCCGCGCCCAGAAGAAGGCACCCCTGCCCGGCCCGCGCCGCGGCCCGGCACCCACCGTCAACACCAACATCATCGGCCATGCCGGGCAGCTCTGGGCGCTGGTCGAGGCCGGCGCCTGTCCGGTGGCACTGGACGGCGAACTCGAGAGCCGGCGCCACGGCCTCTTCGCCAGCGACCTGAAGCAGGGTTTCTCCGCACACCCGCATCTCGACCCGGCCACCGGCGAGCTGCACGCCATCTGCTACGACGGCTTCGACCGCTCGCACCTCTACCACCGCATCATCGACAGCAACGGCGCGCTCACCCGCAACGTCGCCATCAAGGTCAAGCACGGCCCCATGGTGCACGACTGCGCGCTCACGCAGAGCAGCGTGGTGGTGCTGGACCTGCCGGTGACCTTCTCCATCAAGGCGGCGCTGGGTGGCTCCAGCCTGCCTTACGAGTGGAACCCGAAACACGCGGCGCGCGTCGGCCTGCTGCCGCGCCATGGCGAAGGCCGGGACGTGCGCTGGTTCGACATCGAGCCCTGCTTCGTCTTCCACACCTGCAACGCCTTCGATCTCGAGGACGGCAGCGCGGTAGTGGACGTGGTGGTGCACGGCCGCATGTTCGACCGCTCGCGCCAGGGCCCGGAAGACCAGGTGGTGACCTTCGAGCGCTGGACACTGAACGCGCGCAGCGGCCGCGTCGAGCGCGAGGTGCTGTCGCGCGAGCGCCAGGAGTTCCCGCGTTTCGACGAGCGCCTGACCGGGCGCGCCTACCGCTACGCCTATGCCGTCGGCGTCAACATCGCGAATCCGTCGGCCAATGCGCTCTACCGCCACGACCTCACCACAGGCACGGCGCTGGCACATCACTACGGTCCGCGCCAGCTCAGCGGCGAAGTGGTGTTCGTGCCGCGTCACGCCGGCGCCGCCGAGGACGAAGGCTGGCTGCTTTCCTTTGTGCACGACCTCGACGGCGGCCCCGGTCGCGTGGTGATCCTGGATGCGCAGGACCTCGCCGGCCCGCCGCAGGCGGTGATCGACTCGCCATATGCACGCCACCGACATGCGCTCGCGCCTTGACTGGCGACAAGCCGGCGCACGCGCGAGCGCCGCGCTTGCACTCCAGACGTTTGATTTCCGGCAGACCCGTCCGATTGCCGCTGCGGCATGCTCGCAGTGCATGGTCTTTCCGTCATGCCGGGATTCCGGAACCACCGGCATGACGGATTTTTTGCGCGCCCGCCCTCGCCCGGCAGCTCGCGGAATTTTCGCGTGACGGCATGCACCCGTGGCCATGCTTGTTTGACTTGCATCAGCCGGGACGCAAATAACTCGCCACTCGCCACTGTAACCTTTGACGCTGTAAAAACATCTTTCTAGGGTGGAG
>JAJNDL010000273.1 GCA_021156385.1 Moraxellaceae bacterium
GACATAGCTCTTGTCCACCAGCTCCTGGTCCTGGATGAGGTCGCGCATGCCGCTGCTGACACGGTTCTGGCTTTCCTGCAGGCGGGCCAGCACGCTGCGCGGCAGGAAGGGGTTTTCCTTGCGCGGCGGCTGCGCCGGCGCTACCGGTTCCGGTGCGGGCACGGCATTGAACAGGCTGCCCTGCCGCTCGGCCGTGCGCTTGGGTGCCTGCTCCGGGAGCAGCACCGGGAACTCGTCGTCGGCCGGCTGCCGTTTCGGCCTGCGGGTGATGCCGAGCTTGGCCAGCAGCAGGGCATCGTCATTTTCCAGCATGGCGTAGAGGTCGCGCAGTTCGGTCAGCACGGCCTGGCGCTCGTCCTGCGCCGCATGCTTCCAGCGCTGCTCGAATTCGGGTCCGAGGTCGTCGGTGGGCCTGGCCATCACTGCTCAGCTTCTGTTCAGAGGTTGTGCGAGGCGACAGCGTAGCCCTGCTGCTTGTACTGGCGCCAGTGCTGGCGCGCCGCTTCGCGCATGGGTTCCTCGCCGCCGACGATCTCGACGATGCGGCGGAAGCGCTTCGGCTCCGGCGGCGCGTCGGCGTGCAGGTTCACCAGCAGGTCGCTGGCCTCGGGCGGGATGCGTTCCCAGCCGATGCGTACCGGCGGGGGCGGTGTCGGGCCTTCGCCCACGAGGTGGTGGGGAATGAATGCGTCGGCGCGGAAGCTCCAGAGCAGCTCGTCGAGCTGCTCGGCTTCCTGCCGGCTGGCGGCATGCACGTAGATCGAGTGCTTCTGCTGGTAGGCCTTCTCGATGATGCGGCAGGCCGTGGTGAGCCGCTTGCCGGGATCGGTGTCGGCCAGCACGTAGAACGTGATCTCCACTCAGGACTCCACGCGCTGCTTCAGGTACTGCATGAGCAGCGGCACCGGGCGGCCGGTGGCACCCTTCTGGGCGCCGGACAGCCAGGCGGTGCCGGCGATGTCGAGGTGGGCCCAGGTGTAGTCCTTGGTGAACCGGGCGAGGAAGCAGGCGGCGGTGATGGCGCCGCCGTTGGGCGCGTTGCCGATGTTGGCGATGTCGGCAAAGGGCGAGTCCAGCATGTCCTGGTAGTCCTGCCAGACCGGCATGCGCCAGGCACGGTCGCCGCTGCGCTGGCCGGCGTCGAGGAGTTCCTGCGCGAGTTCGTCGCTGGGCGAGAACAGGCCGGAGACGACCTTGCCGAGCGCGACCACGCAGGCGCCGGTGAGGGTGGCGATGTCGATCACCACGGCCGGCTTGTAGCGACCGACATAGGTGAGCGCGTCGCAGAGCACGAGGCGGCCTTCGGCGTCGGTGTTGAGGATCTCCACGGTCTGGCCGGACATCGTGGTGACGATGTCGCCGGGCCGGGTGGCACGGCCGGAGGGCATGTTCTCCGCACAGGCCATGACACCGACGACGTTGATGGGCAGGCCGGATTCCACGAGCGCGGTCATGACGCCCAGTACGGAGGCGGCGCCGCACATGTCGAATTTCATTTCGTCCATGCCGGCGCCCGGCTTCAGCGAGATGCCGCCGGTGTCGAAGGTGATGCCCTTGCCGACCAGCACCACGGGGGCTTCGGATTTCTTTCCGCCCTTGTAGTCCATGATGACGAGCTGGCCTTCCTGATCGGAGCCCTGCGACACGGCGAGGAAAGAGCCCATGCCGAGCTTCTTCATGTCGGCTTCGCCCAGCACCTTCACGTCGAGCATCTTCTCGTGCAGCTTGCCGAGCGCCTTGGCCTGCTCGGCGACGTACTTGGGATGGCAGACGTTGGGCGGCGTGTTGCCGAGGTCGCGGGCACGGTTGATGCCGGCGGCGACGGCCTGGCCCCAGGCCACGGCGCGCTTGCCGGCGGTGGCGGCGGATTTGTCGGGGATGGCGAGGGTGAGATGGTTCAGGCCCTTGTCGCCGTTCTTCTTGCTCTTGAATTCGTCGAAGCGGTAGCTGCCTTCGAGGCTGGCGCGGACGATGTTGCTGATACGGTCCTCGAGGGGGAGGTCGCGCGCTTCCAGTTCGGTGAGGAAGCTCACGGCCTTCTTCGGACCCTTGCCCAGCGCCTTCACGGCCGCCACGGCGGCGCGCTGCAGGCCGCGGCTGTCGAGGTCCTTGAGTTCGCCGGTGCCGACCACCAGCACCTGCTCGGCGGCACTGCCGGCGAGACCGTACAGGGCCAGGACCTGGCCCGGCTTGCCTTCGAAGCCGGCGCTCTTGAGTGCGCGACCGAGCTGGCCGACGCTCGCTTCGTCCAGCGCACGGGCTGCCGCCGAGAATTCACTGCCGCTCACCGCCACGATGACCGTGCCGGTTTTCTCCTGGGCCGGGTCGCACTGCCTGAGCTGGAATTCCATCGTAACCTCGCAAGACAAGAACAAATGATTTGGCTGATAATCCCGCCGCCTGACGCCGATCGGTACCTGTCGGTCCGTGCGGCAGGCAGCCGGCTCCCTGTGGACTCGGCCGAGTGTACTGTCTGGCCTTCATTTTAGGCAGCTTCGTCCCACCAATTTCGGGTAGCGCTTCCCCGTGATCATCCGCCGCTACATTTCCCTGCAGGTGCTGGCGTCCACCGCCGCGGTCGCCCTCGTGCTGACCGTGATCCTGATGAGCGGGCGCGTCATCAAGTACTTTGGCATGGCAGCGGACGGGCGCATGGACGTGAAGCTGCTGACGGCGGTGCTGGTCTACCGCCTGCCGGGCTTCCTCGACCTCATCATCCCGCTCGGCCTCTTCATTGCCGTGCTGCTTACCTTCGGGCGGCTCTACCTCGACAACGAGATGTCGGTGCTGCATGCCAGCGGCGTCAGCCGCGGGCAGATCGTCAGCTATCTCGTGCTGCCGGCGGCACTGGTCATGGCACTGGTGACCTTCACCAGCATGTATGTCACCCCGGCCGGGAGCGCGGCCACCGAGCGCATCTTTGCCGAGCAGGCCCAGCGCAACACCTTCGATCTCGTGCGGCCGGGGCGCTTCCAGACGATCGGTGAGCGGGTCTTCTATGCCGGGGCGATTTCGCCCGATCGCCAGCGACTGCTCGACGTGCGCTTCTTCGAGCAGCAGCCAGCTACCCGGGGTGGCCTGATGCAGCTGGTGGTGACAGCCAAGTCCGCACGCAGCGAGCGCCACGCCAGTGGAGAGCGCTATCTCGTGCTCGAGAACGGCGTGCGCCACGAATTTGTCCCGGGCCAGGCGGCGGCCCGCGAATTCCGCTTCCAGAGCTACCGCCTGCGCCTGCCCGAGCCGGCCGCCATCGAAGGCCTGCGCAAGATGGGCAGCTGGGATACGCCGCGCCTGCTGCGCGAGAAGGACCGCAATCCGCAAGCGCTGGGCGAGTGGCTGTGGCGCGTGTCGCTGCCGCTCTTCGTGCCGGTGGCCATGCTGCTCGGCTTCGCCCTCTCGCGCGTCAATCCGCGCCAGGGCCGCTATCTCAAGCTGCTGCCGGCCATCCTTCTTTACATGAGCTATGTCGTGGCGGTGGGCGCGGCCCGCAACGCCATCGACAAGGGCCGCGGTTCGGAGTTCGCGGTCTGGGGCGTGCACGTCGGCTACCT
>JAJNDL010000274.1 GCA_021156385.1 Moraxellaceae bacterium
GCCAGTGACCTGGCTGACCTGAAGGCGCTGATCCACGTCAGCAGTTCTGAGTACTGCGAGCGCACCGTGGACGTGATCCTCAGTGAGGGACATTACCAGAGACACCTCAACCGGCTGGGCGAACGCCTTGCCGAAGCCACTCGCAACGCCTCACGACTGCTCGACTCGATCGGGGCGGAGATATTTTCCAGAACGCCGCAGTCGCTTTATCTCTGGGCTGCGTTACCGGGCGTCCAGAATTCCCTGGAATTCGCTCAGTCACTGCTGCCGCAGAAAATTGTGCTGGCGCCTGGACGCATCTTTTGCGTCGACTCATCTCCACCTTGCCGGTGGTCGAGGTTCAATGTGGGTGTGGTCGGGGACCCGAGATATGCAAAAGCGCTGCGCACGGCATTGCGCAGCGTCATGGCTTGACTATCCCGCCATCAGGCGCGGCAGGAAGGTGACCAGGTCAGGCCAGGCGGCCACGATGATCAGGGCAAGGATCTGCAGCGCGAAGAATGGCAGGACCCCACGGTAAACCTCGCCCATGCCGATGTGCTTGGGCAAAGTTCCTTTGATGTAGAACAGCGTGTACCCGAACGGCGGGCTGATGTAGCCAGTCTGGATCGTGATGGCGTAGAGCACGCCGAACCAGATCTCGTCGAAACCAAGCGCCTTGATGATCGGGATGAAAACCGGCACCGTCAAAAGGATGATGCCGATCTCATCCAGCACCGTGCCGAGGAAAATCAGCAGGAGCATCATGGCCGAAAGTACCAGCCAGCGGTCGACGTCCATGCCCCGGATGAAGCCGAGCAGCGCATCGGCGCCACCCAGGCCGGTAAAGATAGCCACGTAGGCTTTCGCGCCCAGCGTGATCCAGAGGATCATGGCAGTGGACTTCAATGTGTCGGTACCCGCTTCACGCAACATGGACATGTTGACCTTGCCGGCTACGAATGCGGGTATCAGGGCACCTACAACCCCAACCGCAGCGGACTCT
Source organism: Moraxellaceae bacterium (assembly GCA_021156385.1). Taxonomy (GTDB): domain Bacteria; phylum Pseudomonadota; class Gammaproteobacteria; order Pseudomonadales; family Moraxellaceae; genus UBA2031. Next base: position 986 of record JAJNDL010000274.1, read on the forward strand.
GTTGGTGTCGCGACGCCGAAGAAGATCGACCCGAGGATGATCACGATCAACAACGCAGGGAAGATCAGGGACTTCAGCGACGCGAGCTTGCGGCCTAACGGTGCCCGGGTCGTTGATCGATCCAGGGGGAGCCACTCGGGTTTGACAAGGCCCACCACGACGAGGTAGGTGATGTACAAGGCCGCGAGCAGGATGCCTGGAACGATGCCGGCGATCAGCATCTTTCCGATCGACACCTGAGCGGTCACTGCATACACGATCGTCAGAACCGACGGCGGGATCAAGATACCCAGGGTGCCTGACGCACAGATCGTCCCCAGCGCGATGCGAGGGTTATAGCCGCGCTTGAGCATTTCCGGCAAGGCAAGGATTCCCATCGCCGTCACAGCCGCGCCGACGACGCCTGTCATCGCTGCCATGATGACGCAGATGACGACGGTTCCGATCGCCAGTCCGCCACGAATGCGGCCAAACCAGAGCTCCATCGCCGAATACAGCTTCTCGATGACGCCCGAGCGCTGCAGGATGCACGCCATGAGGATGAACAGTGGGATGGCGAGCAGGGACTCCGACTTCATCGTGTCGAAGATCTGCAGGACCAGCACCACGACAGCGCCTTCGTTCCACAGCGTGACCGTAAACAGCAGCGAGAGCCCGCCCAGGACGAAAGCAATCGGCAGTCCGGTCAACATGAACAACGTCAGGCCACCGAACATCATGACAAGGATGGTGGTGGAGCTCATTCGACCACCTTCGGCGTGTCTGCCAGTTCGTCATTGAATGGAGTCGAGCGGCCGAACACGACCCACAGGAATTCTGCGATGGCCTGCAGCCCCATCAGTATGGCGGCGAGCGGCACGGCAATTTTCACCGGCCAGATTGGCGGATTCCAGGCAGAGAAGCTGGTCTCGCGGTATTCCCAGGCGTTCCATGCCGGGGGCACGCTGTAGTACAGCAAGATCGCGCAAAAGAAGATGATCACCGGGTAGTTCATCAGGTCGAAGGCCCGATTCCACGCGCGGTTCATTCGCCTACGGAGAAGATCGAGGGCGACATGGCTATGGGTGTGCAAGAGATAGGGGCCGCCAAGCAGAAAATAGGGGCCAAACAGGAGCACCGCGAGTTCCATGGCCCATACCGTCGGGGCGCCGAAAAAATAGCGGGCTACCACCTCGTAAATCATGATGGGCACCACGATCATCATCGTCCAGACCGTAACCCGGAAAATGATGTGATTGAGTCGCGTGATCGCGGCTGCCGCCTGGTCCAAGAGGGGGGGCAATGGTGTCTCCTGGTTTAGTGGTTCTTGAGCACAAGGCAGCGAGCGCGCACGCGCCGTCTGCTGCCTGTGCTTTCAAGGAAACCGCGCAACGACGCGCAGTCTCGGTCACAGCAAGCGAAGCTCTTTCATGTACGCGATTTGGCTGTCCAGGGCCTTGGTTGCAAGCGGATCGTTCTTGGTTGCCGTGCGCCATGCCGCAACGGCCTTCGGGCGGGATGCGAGCACGTCGGCATCGCTCAATCGAATGATTTCAACGCCCTTGGCCTTGTACTTGGTAAGCGCGTCCGCGTCACTCGCGACCATTTGCTGGCGCAGCCCACTTGACACTTCCTTGGCGGCCGTGGAGAGGGCTGATTTGAAGTCGGCCGGAAGCTTGTCGAATGCGGCCCTGTTGGCCACGTACGCGGTTGCCGTGGTGGGCTGGTGGAAACCAGGCAGGATGATGAACTTGGCCACCTCGGCCAATCCGGCTTCCAGGTTGGCGGTGAGATCCCCGCGGTCGGCGACATCGATCACGCCTTTGTCGAGAGCCGAATACACCTCGCCTGTCGGCAGTGGGGTGACTGACACACCGAAGGCGCCCATCACAGCGGAAGCCAAGCCCACAAAGCGCCCCTTCTTGCCGGCGAAATCCGCGACTTTCCGGATTGCGACTTTAGAGTGGATGGGTTCCTGACCATAGACGGTCGGCGCGATGTAGTGCAATCCAGCCGGTGCATAGGCCTGTCTTGCGATGTCCAGGCCGCCACGCTCGTAAAACCAGGCCTCGAACTGATCGGACTCCGGAAATCCGAACGGCACGCTGGCGGTGAATGCGAAGGTCGGGATCTTTCCGGCCTCGTACCCATCGAATGTCTTCATCATCTCGAAGGCACCGCCACGAACGGCGTCGAATGCCTGAGCGGCAGGAACGATTTGTCCAGCGGAAAACAGGTTGATCTTGAACCGCCCGCCTGTGAGCTCCGCCACGCGCGCCACGAAGCGTTCTTCGAATTTTTGGGGAGTGGTGCCGCCGTCCCAGAGGGCTTGCATTCGCCAGGTCACAGCTGCCGGCGCCTGCGCTGTTGCCGGCAGGATCAATGCGCCAGCGGCTGCCGCCCCGGCAGTCTTGATGAGAGTTCGGCGGTTCAATCGAGGCATGTTCATTTCAGTCTCCTGCGTGGTTTGCTGACGCGCATTTCACAAATTGCACGCTCGTGTGGCGTGACAGTGACAGTCTAAGGAGTGCTGTACCAGGCTGGAAAGGTACAGTTCATCAGGACAGTTGGGACGTTTT
>JAJNDL010000275.1 GCA_021156385.1 Moraxellaceae bacterium
TTCATGGGAATCTGCGCGAACTGCAGAGAGGCGCCGCCCTGCAGGAAAAGCACCCTGTAGTTGGCAGGGATGGCGAGCAGTTCGCGCAGGTCCTGCTCAGCCTCTTCAGCAATGGCGACATAGTCGGCCGAGCGATGGCTCATCTCCATCACCGACAGGCCTTTGCCCTTGTAGCTCAACAAATCCTTCTGCGCCTCGCTGAGGACAGCCTGGGGCAGCGCGGCCGGGCCGGCACAGAAGTTATAGGCACGCGTCATTTCCTGTTCCTTCTCGTCGCGGACGAGCACGTCAATCGGATTCACTTTCAGCGGCGCCTTCGCGACTCCCGGAGTCAGGCTCCTGACCGTCGTCCTGCGGAGCAGCTTCATCAGACGGGACCTCAATCGCATCGGCGTCGACGTCGCCGAGGTCATCTTCCTCGCCGACATCCTGCAGGCGCACCAGGCCGACCAGATGCTCGCCCTCGGCCAGCTTGATCAGGGTGACGCCCTGCGTATTGCGCGAGCGCACCGACACCTCGGAGACGCGCGTACGCACCAGCGTGCCCTGATCCGAGATCAGCATCAGCTCATCTTCGTCGACGACCTGTACCGCTCCTACAACCGCCCCATTACGCTCCGAAGTCTGGATCGCGATGACGCCCTGCCCGCCACGCCCTCGACGAGGGAATTCGGGAAGCGGAGTACGCTTGCCGAAGCCGTTTTTGGAGGCGGTAAGAATCTGTGCATCCGCTTCGGGCACGATCATGGAAATCAGGCACTGCCCTTCGGGCAGCCTCATGCCCCGCACACCACGGGCATTGCGACCCATGATGCGGACATGCTTCTCCTTGAAGCGGATCACCTTGCCGCCATCCGAGAACAGCATGATTTCGCAGGCCCCGTTAGTGACGGCGGCAGCGATCAGCGTATCTCCTTCCTCAAGGCGCAACGCGATGAGACCGTTACTGCGCGGCCGGCTGAACTGTACGAGAGGCGTTTTCTTGACCGTGCCATTGGCAGTGGCCATGAAGATATAGGCACCCGTGGGCTCGTCCGGCGTATCGTCCGTGTCTTCCCCTTCCGCGCCCTCGGCCTCCTCGGCCTCCGGCACCACTTCCACGACGCTGTCTTCCAGATCGTCATCTTCATCCGGCGCCTGCGCTGCGATTGCCTCGAGATCGATGGGCAACAGTGCTGTCAGCCGTTCGCCTGCGGCCAGTGGCAGGATATTGACGATGGGCTTGCCCTTGGAGCCGCGACCGCCGGAGGGCATCTCATAGACCTTGAGCCAGTAGACCTTGCCCGCGCTCGTGAAGCAGAGCACGGTGTCATGGGTGCTGGCGACGAGCAGGTGCTCGATGTAGTCCTCGTCCTTGATCGCGGTTGCCGACTTGCCACGCCCACCACGACGCTGTGCGCGGTAATCCGCCAGCGGCTGTGTCTTGGCATAACCGGTGTGGGAGATGGTCACGACGACCTTCTCTTCGGTAATGAGGTCTTCCAGCGTGAGGTCGAGACGCGACGCGATGATTTCGGTACGACGAGCATCGCCGAACTGGTCACGGATTTCGGCGAGCTCGGTACGGATGACCTGCAGCAGCCGCTCCGGATCGGCAAGGATCAAGCCAAGCTCGCGGATGCGCTCGAGAATCTCCTGGTACTCGGCGACCAGCTTGTCCTGCTCGAGCCCGGTCAGGCGGTTCAGGCGCAGATCGAGGATGGCCTGGGCCTGTTCGCTGGAGAGGCGGTATCTGCCATCGACCAGACCGAACTCCAGCGACAGTCCCTCTGGCCGGCAGGCATTCTGGTCGCCAGCACGTTCCAGCATGGCGACGACAGAGCCCGGCTCCCAAGTCTGCAGCATGAGCCTGTCCTTGGCTTCGGAGGGACTCGGCGAAGTCTTGATGAGGTCGATCACCGGATCGATGTTGGCCAGGGCAACGGCAAGACCTTCCAGAATGTGTCCGCGCTCGCGTGCCTTGCGAAGTTCGAACACCGTGCGCCGCGTCACCACCGCACGGCGATGGCGCACGAAGGCCTCGATCATGTCCTTGAGGTTGAGCAGCTTCGGCTGGCCATCGACAAGCGCGACCATGTTGATGCCGAACACGCTCTGCAGCTGTGTCTGTGCGAACAGATTGTTTACCACCACTTCCGCGACCTCACCGCGCTTCAGCTCGATGACGATGCGCATGCCGTCCTTGTCGGACTCGTCACGCAACTCGGAAATTCCTTCCAGCTTTTTCTCTTTCACGAGCTCGGCAATCTTCTCGATTACGCGTGCCTTGTTGAGCTGGTAAGGGATCTCGGTGAAGATGATGCTCTGGCGGCCGGTCTTGGCATCCGTTTCGATTTCGTGGCGTGCTCGCATGTAGATGCGGCCACGACCGGTGCGATAGGCCTCGATGATGCCGGCGCGGCCATTGATGATGGCAGCGGTCGGGAAATCGGGCCCCTTTATATACTCCATCAACCCGTCGATGGTGATCTGGCTGTCTTCAATGTATGCCAGACATGCATTGACGACCTCCGTGAGGTTATGCGGAGGAATGTTGGTCGCCATGCCCACGGCAATACCGGCCGAGCCGTTGATCAGCAGATTGGGCACCTTGGTGGGAAGCACGGCGGGAATCTGCTCGGACCCGTCGTAGTTCGGAACCCAGTCCACCGTTTCCTTGTCGAGGTCGGCCAGCATCTCGTGCGCCAGCTTGGTCATGCGCACTTCGGTATAACGCATCGCCGCCGCGTTATCGCCGTCGATGGAGCCGAAGTTGCCCTGGCCGTCCACCAGCATGTAGCGCAACGAGAACGGCTGGGCCATGCGCACGATGGTGTCGTACACCGCGCTGTCGCCATGCGGATGGTATTTACCGATGACGTCACCGACGACGCGGGCCGACTTCTTGTAGGGCTTGTTCCAGTCGTTGCCGAGCTCATGCATTGCAAAAAGCACGCGGCGATGGACAGGTTTCAGACCGTCGCGCACGTCCGGCAGGGCACGGCCGACGATCACGCTCATGGCGTAGTCGAGATAGGACTGGCGGAGTTCGTCTTCGATGTTGACCGGCAGGATTTCTTTGGCAAATTCGGTCATCAACTTCCTCGTCTGATAATGCTTCCGCAGCGCTCTTCCGGCGACTGTCGGGCAGTGGCTCCAAAGCGCGGAAGGTTATCATAAATCAGTAGCTTAGCGCACCCTGCCCAGCATAAATCCGGGGCATTTATCGTGGTGACCGGAAGCAGTGGCCGGGTATACTTCCCCGCCCTGCCCGGCGCCGCCAAGGACACCAATTCATGACCACGACCGCATCCCCCCGGGGGCTCAACGTCGATCCCGCCGAAATCGCCAAGTTTGAGGCACTGGCGGCCCGCTGGTGGGATCCGAATTCCGAGTTCAAACCGTTGCATGACATCAATCCACTGCGACTGAACTGGATCGACGAGCGTGCCGGCCTCGCCGGGAAATCCGTGCTCGACGTAGGCTGCGGCGGCGGCATCCTGGCGGAAAGCATGGCTCGCCGCGGCGCCACCGTTACCGGCATCGAC
>JAJNDL010000276.1 GCA_021156385.1 Moraxellaceae bacterium
TCGGCTTCGAGGCCGGCGTCGACTGGAAACTCAGCGACGCGCTGACACTCAACGCGACAGTATGGAAGCTCGACATCAACACCGACGTGTCAGTGAATGGCGCGCCTCTTGGCGAACTGGAACTCGATCCGTTCCTGGCCATGGCCGGCATCGGCTGGAAATTCTAGCGCTGCCTGCCGTTCCAGGCCGCCGAGGGCTGACATTCAGGCAGCACCGGCACTTTCGCCCGCCAGCCGCCGGACAATCCTGCCCAGCTCCGCGAAGCTGCGCATTTCGGCGTCCGGCCGCGGCAGGTCGGGCCAGGGCTGACCGGCGAAATTCACCCACACCGTTTTCATGCCGACGGCCGCTGCCGCAACAACATCCTGCTCGGGATGATCCCCGATATGGATGATCTCGTGGGCCGCCACGCCGGCTGCACCCATCGCGGCCCGGTACATGCGCGGGTCGGGCTTGGCAGCGCCCACGCTGATGGCCGAGAAATGCCGGCTGAAGATGTGGCCGAGTCCGATGCGCTCGATATCGGCATTGCCGTTGCTGAGGGCATAGATGTCGAACTCCTCGCGCAGCTCGCGTAGCGCTTCCAGCGCACCCGGAAAATATTCGACGACATTCCGCTCCCGGAAATATTCCTCGAATGCGGCCTGCGCCGCCGCCTCGGCGGCTTCCGCCACATAGCCGGTACCGGCGAAGGCGCGGCGCAGGACCTCGAGACGAAGCTGGGTGAGGTCGTGCGCGATGTCCAGTCGTTCGCGCAGCACCGCCTCGCGCAATGCCATGAAGTTGCTGAAGTCAAAGCGGCTCGCGAACTCGGGATGATGTTCGCGGATCCAGGCCCGCATGACCTTCTCCGCGCGGGTGACGATGGCCTCCACGTCCCAGAGGGTGTTGTCGAGATCGAAAGTCAGCAGTTTCACGGCCATGGAGAGCACCTGATGCGATTGCAGGGCAGGCCATCCGGGCGCACGGTCACTTCGGCTTGCGCGCGCGGGGGTGCGCCTTGTCATAGACTTCCGCGAGATGCTGGAAGTCCAGGTGGGTATAGATCTGCGTCGTGCTGATGTCGGCATGGCCAAGCAGCTCTTGCACCGCGCGCAGGTCGTGCGAGGACTCCAGCAGGTGCGACGCGAAAGAGTGGCGCAGCATGTGCGGGTGGACATGTTGCGGGATACCCGCACGCCGCGCCTGGTGCTCGAGGCGCAGCTGGATGGCGCGTTCGTAAAGGCGCCCGCCCTTCGGCGTGAGGAATACCCAGGTTTCGCTCTTCTCGTTCGCCCAGCGCGGGCGCAGCTCCAGCCACTCCTGCAGTGCCTCGCGGGCCTTGCGCCCGAGCGGCAGACGCCGGGTCTTGTTGCCCTTGCCGGTGACGGTGATGTGGCCCGCGGCGAGATCAAGGTCGGTCAGGCGCGAATAGGCCAGCTCCGCAAGACGCAGGCCCGAGGAATAAAACAGCTCCATGAAGGCGCGGTCGCGCACCCACAGCGATTTCTCCGGTTCCTCGGCAGGTGCGGGCGCATCCAGCAGCTTCTGCACGATGTCGACATCCAGCACGCGGGGCAGTTCGCGGCGGCGCGCCTTCAGCGTGAGGCCACGCGCCGGATTGAAGGCCGCCTCGCCCGTGCGCGCCAGCCAGTCGTAGAAGCCGCGCAGGCTGGAAAGCAGCCGCTGCTGGCTGCGCAGGTCGAGTGTCTCGCTGCAGACGGCGATGAATTCCTCGAGCAGGGGCTGATCGACGCTGCGCCACTCGCGCAGGCCGTTCCGGCGCAGGAAATCCGCCAGCTTTTCGAGGTCGCGGTCGTAGGCCTTGAGAGTATGGGGAGAAAGCGCGCGCTGGCTGCGCTGCTGCGCGAGGAACGCAGCCTGCAGGTCGGCCAGGCGATCGCTCATCAGACGGCTTGCGAAGCGGCCTTTGCCGGCAGCATCGGTGTCAGCACGCGGGCCAGCACATCGCCCACGAAGCTGATGAAGAGCGTGTCCATGGAGGTGCGGAAGTGATCGGCGTCGGCCGAGCCGATCGCGAGCAGTCCCAGCACATTGCCCTGGTGCAGGGGCACCACGGCGCAGGACTTCACCTGTACACCCTCGTGGCCGAACAGGAAGGTCAGCTCCTCGGTGCGCAGCTGGCCGGCGACAGCCTGCCGTCCCTTCACCAGCGCCGGCACATGCGCCTGCGCTTCCTGCAACGGCACGCTGTGGGCGGTGCCCGTGATTCCATCCACGTCAAAGAGCAGCAGGCTCACGAATTCGGAATTGAAACGGGCCCGGAGATCATCCTCGAGCGCCGAAGCCAGCGCGGGAATGTTGCGTGCTTCCAGCAGGGTCAGCACGAGGCCACGGATCTTCTCGAACAGGATGTCGTTCTCGCGCGCCACGTCGAGCAGGCGCTGCAGGCGCTCGCGCAGCTCGAGATTGCGCTCGCGCAGCACGCCAACCTGGCGCTCGACCAGGGAGACGGCGCCGCCCGTGGCGTGGGGAATGGCAAGTTCGGCGAGCAGGTCGGGATGCCGCTCGAAGAAATCCTTGTGGGCGCGGAGCCAGGAAGCGACCTGGACCTCAGTGAAGTTTTCGCCGGACATGCTCAACCCTTTCTCTTTCTGGTTCTGCCCGGCCTGCCGCCGGACTTGCCGCCATCCTCGCGCGGGGGACGCGCATCGGGCAGGCGCGTCACGCCGTCGAACACCTTGGCGGTGGGCCCGCGCATGATGACAGCATGGCCCTCGCCTGCCCAGTCGATCTCCAGCTCGCCGCCGGGGAGCGCCACGCGCACGGGACTCTCCAGCAGGCCGAGGCGCATGCCGGCCACGGCGGCGGCGCAGGCGCCCGTGCCGCAGGCCAGCGTCTCGCCGGCACCGCGCTCGAAGACGCGCAGGCGGATGCGGTGCGGATCGACGACCTGCATGAAGCCGACGTTCACGCGCTCGGGAAAGCGCGGATGACGCTCCAGTGCCGGCCCCAGGCTCTCGACCGCAGCCGTATCGACGTTGTCGACCCGCAGCACCGCATGTGGATTGCCCATGTTGACCGTCGACAGCGTGACAGCCTGGCCGTTCACCTCGACATCATAGGTCAGCGCCTCGGCCTCGGCCTGGAAGGGGATCCGGTCCGGCGCGAAGCGCGGCGCGCCCATGTCGACCGTGACCCAGCCCTTGTCGTCGATGCGCAGCTCGATGACGCCGCTGGCCGTTTCCACACGCAGGATGTTCTTGGCGGTCAGCCGGCGCTCGCGCACGAAGCGGGCAAAGCAGCGCGCACCGTTGCCGCACTGCTGCACTTCGGAGCCGTCGGCGTTGAAGATGCGGTAGCGGAAGTCGACATCGGGTCTGTCGGGCGGCTCGACGAGGAGCAGCTGGTCGCAACCGATGCCGAAATGGCGGTCGGCGAGCAGGCGGATCTGCTCTGGCTCCAGGCGCACGTGCTGACTGACCAGGTCGATCACCACGAAATCGTTGCCGAGGCCGTGCATCTTGGTGAACTCCAGACGCATTGCGGTCTCCAATCTTGTCAGCAGGCCGGCTTCG
>JAJNDL010000277.1 GCA_021156385.1 Moraxellaceae bacterium
GGTGTCACGGGTGGGCTGCCGGATCAGGCCTCCAGCATCTTGCGGCGGCGTATCTTGGCGCCGGCCACCAGCAGGCTCTGGTAGGCGGTGGGCAGGGTGCGTTGCACGATGTCGATCAGCTTGGCATCCGGCCCGATCAGCAGGCGGCGCTTGTTCTTGAGGATGGCGCCGACCACGGCCTTGGCCGCATCTTCCGGAGTGGTGGTGAAGGCTTTCTCGAAGTCGCGCGTCGACTTGAGGTCGACCATGCCCGGGGTTTCCGTGACACGGGCGTTGCGGGCGATATTGGTCTTGATGCCACCCGGATGCACGCAGGTCACGCCGATGGGGCTGCCCTCGATCTCAAGCTCCTCGCGCAGGGCTTCGGTGAACCCCTTCACGGCGAACTTGGCGGCGTTGTAGGCCGACTGCGTCGGCACGGCGATCAGGCCGAACACGCTGGAGACGTTGACCACGGCGCCGTCGCCCGCCGTCTTGATGTGCGGCAGGAAGGCCTTGGTGCCGTACACCACGCCCCAGAAGTTGATGTTCATCAGCCACTCGAAGTCTTCGTAGGCCATGTCCTCGACCGTGGCGCCCAGGGCGACCCCGGCATTGTTGAAGATGATGTTGACGAGGCCATGGTCGCGCACGACCTCGTCCGCCCAGGCGTACATCTGCTCGCGGCTCGCCACGTCGACGCGACGCGTGGTGACCTTCACGCCATGCTGCTGGCAGCTGGCAGCAGTTTCGGCGAGGCCGGTCTCGTTCACGTCGGAAAGGGCGAGGTGGCAGCCCTTGCTGGCCATGAGGATGGCGGTGGCACGACCGATGCCGGAGCCGGCGCCGGTGATGGCGGCAACCTTGTCTTGGAGTGTTTTCATGGGTGTCGGATTCCTGGGAGGCTTAATGCTGGCCCTGGGGCCGGGCTTGAGGCATCATCTGGCAACAAGCGTTGTCACATTATGGGCGACATCCGCGGCTGTCAATAACGGAACCCCGTCATGACTGGTCATGTCGGGCCAACTTCAGGACCTCATGGATAAGCAGCCTTCCCCTCCGCAGAACGCACGCCGCTACCGGGGCCAGGGCGGGGAGGAGCGCCGAGCCGAGCGTCGGGCGCGCCTCCTCGATGCCGGGCTGCGCGTATTTGGCGAGGTCGGTTTTCACAGTGCCACCGTGAAGACGATCTGCGCCGAGGCCGGGCTGACCGAGCGCTACTTCTACGAATCCTTCAGCAATAGCGAAGACCTGCTGTGCGCGGTCTACGAGGAGCACATGGTGCTGCAGCAGCAGCGCATTGCCGAGGCCGTGCTGCAGGCATCCCGCGAGCCGCTGGCCATGATGGAGGCCGGGCTGCGTGCCTTCCTCGAGCTGGCCCGCGAGAATCCCGCCGGCGCCCGCGTGCAGTTCCTGGAGGTGCTGGGAGTCAGTCCGCGCGTCGACCGGCTCTATCGCCAGTCCATCGAGAACTTCGCCCGCCTGATGCGCAGCTGGAATGCGCAGCTCTTCCCGGACGAGGCGCTGACCGTCGAGGACGAGGAGATGCTGTCGGTGGGACTGGTCGGTGCCGCTGTCGGCGTCGCCGGGCGCTGGATGCTCGCAGGCTTCGCGCAGCCGCTGGACGCCATGCTGCAGACGCTGATGGTGATCTTCCGCGGCGTCATGCTGCAGCGCGGGCAGGCCTGAGCCGGCTCAGCGTGGCGCGTACACGTAGTTCATGCGGCGCTGGATGATGGCGGTCTTGCGGTTGAGGCCGCGCGTATTGCGGTGCTTGTCGTAGAAGCGCGGGTTGGGAATCATCGCCGCCATCTTCGCGGCCTGCGCCGGGCCGATGTTCCGCGCCGACGTCTTGTAGTAATGCCGCGCCGCGGCCTCCGCCCCGAACACACCGTCGCCCCACTCGATCACGTTCAGGTAGATCTCGAAGATCCGCCGCTTCGACATCATGTTCTCCAGCATCACCGTGATCACGGCTTCCTCGGCCTTGCGCCAGGGCGTGCGCTTGCTGGAGAGGAAGAGGTTCTTGGCGAGCTGCTGCGAGATCGTCGAGCCGCCGGCGACCAGCTTGCCCTTCTTCAGGTTCTTCTCCCAGGCGGTCTGTATGCCTTCCCAGTCGAAGCCCTCATGCTGCAGGAACTTGGCGTCCTCGCTGGCGATCACGGCGCGCTTGAGGCTCGGGGAGATCTTCTCGTAGGGGACCCACTTGTGGCGCAGCTCGGCGTCCGGGTCCTTGTCCTGCATGATCTCGAGACGTGTCTCCATGAAGGCCGACTGTGCCGGGTTGTGGTCGATCCACCACCAGATGTGGGCCAGCAGCCAGAGGTGGTAGGCGAGCAGGATGCCGAGCACGAGCAGCACCAGGCGCCCGAAGAAACGTCGCGTGAAAATCATGGGAACGGGATGGGCGTAACCGAAAGCGCGTATTCAAGCGGTTTTCCGCGCGCGACGGAATCAAAACATCAGCGGACCGGCAGTGGCAGACGTTCGGTTTCGCCCGGCACCGGGGCGAACTCCGCGTCGGCCCAGCGTCGGCGTGCCTCGGCGATGAGCGCCGGGCTGCTGGCCACGAAGTTCCACCAGATCCGCCGCGGTTCGGCGAGCGCCGTGCCACCGAAGACCACCAGGCGCGCCGGACCCTGCGTCTCCAGCACGGCGGGCAATTGTTTCTCCAGCACGTAGACCTGTCCCGGCGCCAGGATGTCCCCTTCCAGGCTGATGCTGCCACTGACGACATAGAGGGCGCGCTCCTCGTGCTCGGCCGGCAGCGGGAAGCAGCCGCTGCCGGTGAACTCGACGTCGGCATAGACCAGTGGACAGGGCGTGCGCACCGGGCTGGCCAGGCCCCAGCCGCGGCCGGCGATCAGCGTCAGCGTGTAGTTCTTGCCCTGCACGCGCGGTAGCGCGGTGCGCGGGTGGTGCTGGAAATCCGGCGCGTCCTCCTCGTTCTCCAGCGGCAGGGCCACCCAGAACTGCAGGCCGTGCAGGCGCGCGCCGTCCAGGCGCAGCGCGACCGGCGTGCGTTCGGAATGCGCGATGCCGCGGCCGGCGCTCATCCAGTTCACGTCGCCGGGGTGGATCTCCTGCACCGTGCCCAGCGAATCGCGATGCAGCAGTGCGCCTTCGAAGAGATAGGTAACCGTGGCGAGGCCGATATGCGGATGCGGCGGAATGTCGACGCCCTCTCCCGGCGCGAAAGCGGCAGGGCCGATGTGATCCAGGAAGATGAAGGGGCCGACCATCTGCCGCGTGGCGGCGGGGAGCAGGCGCTGGACGGTGAAGCCGCCGAGGTCGCGGCTGCGCGCGGGCAGTATTTCGGCAATCAGGGACATGCGGGACTCCTGCGGAAAATGGCAGCGCGCTGACAGCGTCGGCGCCGGCGGAGGATCGGGTTGGTGCAGCATATGCAGTGGCCGTGACAACGGCTACCGGCTCTCTGCATCAGTCTCGCTTTCAAACGGCATTGGTTTGACAATCGCGGCTCGCGCCGCAGCAGAAGTCCTTTCCATGTCCTTGCCTGTTTCTTCCCGTTCCGG
>JAJNDL010000278.1 GCA_021156385.1 Moraxellaceae bacterium
CCGAGGCCTTCGGCCCAGGCATTGAAGTTGAGAGGTTCGGCGAGGAAGTCGTAGACCGCATGCCAGTCACGGCAGATGCCGATGCTGATGACTCGGGTTTCACGCAAGGTGGACATTGCCGTCGCTCCCGGATGGGGGTCCGCTATCATCGGCCGCTCCCTCGTCGCTGTGAAGGCCATGACTGTCGCGGCCCGCTCCCTACGGCCACGACCTTGCCGCTATACTCGCTGCCTTTGCTTTTTGCCCTAGGGGAACCCCGTGGCCAATGCCATCGCCGCAGGCCTGACTTTTCAGGACCTGATTCTCAAGCTGCAGAATTTCTGGGCCCGCCAGGGCTGTGTCGTCATCCAGCCTTATGACATGGAAATGGGCGCCGGCACTTTCCATACCGCCACCTTCCTGCGCGCCATCGGCCCGGAAACCTGGAACGCGGCCTATGTGCAGCCTTCCCGCCGTCCGGCCGACGGACGCTACGGCGAGAACCCCAACCGCCTGCAGCACTACTACCAGTTCCAGGTCGTGCTGAAGCCCTCGCCAGCCAACATCCAGGACCTCTACCTCGAGTCTCTGCGCGAACTCGGCATCGACACGCAGGTCCATGACGTACGCTTCGTGGAAGACAACTGGGAGTCGCCCACGCTGGGCGCCTGGGGGCTGGGCTGGGAGGTCTGGCTGAACGGCATGGAAGTCACGCAGTTCACGTATTTCCAGCAGGTCGGCGGCGTGGAGTGCTATCCCGTCACCGGCGAGATCACCTATGGCCTCGAACGTCTCTGCATGTACCTGCAAGGTGTCGATTCCGTTTACGACCTGATCTGGGCGGAAGGCGTGCCCGATGCCGAGGGCAAGAAACAGCCCGTAACCTACGGCGATGTGTTCCATCAGAACGAAGTGGAAATGTCGACCTTCAACTTCGAGCATGCGAATGTGCCCAAGCTCTTCGAGCTTTTCGACTTTTACGAATCGGAATCGAACTCCCTGATGGAAAAGAACCTGCCGTTGCCTGCCTATGAAATGGTGGTGAAGGCTTCGCACACCTTCAACCTGCTGGACGCGCGCCGCGCCATCTCGGTGACCGAGCGCCAGCGCTACATCCTGCGCGTGCGCACGCTGGCCCGGAACATCGCCCAGAGCTATCTGCAGGCGCGCGCACGCCTGGGCTTCCCCATGGCCCCTGCCACGTTGCGTGACGAAGTGCTGGCCAAGCTGGCGCAGGAGAGTGCGGCATGAGCCACAAGGATTTCCTGGTCGAACTCGGTACCGAAGAGCTGCCTCCCAAGGCTCTGAAGAACCTGGCCGAAAGCTTCCGCGATGGCGTGGTGAAAGGCTTGGCCGCTGCCGGCCTCGAGCACGGCGAGGTGAGGCATTTTGCCGCGCCGCGCCGGCTGGCGATCTATGTCGCCAACCTCGCCATTCAGCAGCCTGACCGCATCGTGACGGTCGATGGCCCGCCGGTGAAGGCGGCTTTCGACGCCAACGGCGAGCCGACGCAGGCGGCGCTCGGCTTCGCCCGCAAGAACGGCGTCGATGTTGCCGAGCTGGATCGCAGTGGCGAAAAGCTGCGCCATGTGAAGGAAGTGAAGGGCGAGGCCGCCATGGCGCTGCTGCCCGGCATCGTCACGCAATCCATCAACGACTTGCCGATTCCCAAGCGCATGCGCTGGGGCGCGTCACGCATCGAGTTCGTCCGCCCCGCGCAGTGGCTGGTCATGCTGCTCGGCAAGGATGTCGTCGAATGCGAGATCCTCGGACAGCGGGCCGGGCGCGACTCTCGCGGCCACCGGTTCCACCATCCGGAGCCCGTGAACATCTTCACGCCTGTCAGCTACGTCGAGAACATGCGCGCCGCTTACGTGCTGGCGGATTTCGAGGAGCGCCGCAGCGCAATCCTCAACAAGGTGCAGAAGCTCGCGGAAATGGAACACGGTTCCGCGCTCATTCCCGAAGCGCTCCTGGATGAGGTCACGGCGCTGGTCGAGTGGCCGATGCCGCTGGTGTGTTCCTTCGAGGAGCGGTTCCTGGCCGTGCCGCAGGAAGCCCTGATCTCGACCATGCAGGACAACCAGAAGTACTTCTGCCTGCTCGACCACGATGCGCGCTTGCTGCCGCGCTTCATCACCGTCGCCAACATCGACAGCGCGCATCCCGAATATATCGTGGCGGGCAACGAGAAGGTTGTGCGGCCCCGGCTCACCGATGCCGAATTCTTCTTCAACCAGGACAAGAAAACGAAACTCGAAACGCGCAACGAACGCCTGAAGACGGTCGTATTCCAGGCCCAGCTCGGCACGGTGTTCGAGAAAGCCGAGCGTGTCAGCATGCTGGCAAGCGCGATTGCCGATGCCAGCGGTGGCAGCAGGGAGCTGGGTGCGCGCGCCGGCATCCTGTCCAAGTGCGACCTTGCCACGGAGATGGTCGGCGAGTTCCCCGAACTGCAGGGCACGGCCGGCTATTACTACGCAATGCATGATGGCGAAGATCCGGAAGTCGCCAAGGCCCTCGTCGAGCAGTACCAGCCGCGCTTCGCCGGCGATGCGCTGCCTTCCACGATCACGGGTGCCGCGCTCTCCGTTGCCGACAAGATCGATACGCTGGTTGGCATCTTCGGTATCAACCAGCCGCCGACCGGTTCCAAGGACCCGTTCGCGCTGCGCCGCTCGGCCATCGGCCTGCTGCGCATCATGATCGAGAAGGAAATGGCGCTGGACATCAAGGCGCTCGCCTTCGGTGCCGCCAAGCTCTATGACGGCAAGCTGACCAGTGAAAGCGTGGTCAGTGACGTCTTCGAGTTCCTGCTCGGCCGCTACCGCGCCATGTACGAAGAGCAGGGCATCAGCGCGGAAGTGATTCTCGCCGTGCAGGCCCTGCAGCCCACGCAGCCACTGGACTTCGACCGTCGCGTCAAGGCGGTCGCGGCATTTGCGGCACTGCCGGAGGCAGAGGCACTGGCCGCGGCCAACAAGCGGGTGGCCAACATCCTCGCCAAGGAAACGGTGCCGACAGACGCGCCGGTGGATGCGGCGCTGCTCACCGAGCCGGCCGAGAAGGTGCTGGCAGAGGCTGTCACGCGACTGGAGGCGGAACTTGCGCCGCTCTTCGCGGCACGGGACTACACGCCGGCGCTGGGTCAGCTAGCCGCGCTGCGGCCGGTGATCGACGACTTCTTCGACCAGGTCATGGTGATGGCAGAGGACCCGGCCGTGCGCACCAACCGACTGGTGCTGCTGTCGCGCCTGCGCGCGCTCTTCCTGCAGGTGGCGGATATCTCGCTGCTGCAGGCCTGACGGGCACAGCGTCATCGGAAAAGGCGGCGTCAGCCGCCTTTTTCATTCTGGCGTGGCAGCCTTCTTCTCGAGGAAGTAAAGGTTGGCGGCAGCACGGCTGTCCTGTGGATCGAGCCTCATCGCGCGCTGAAAGGCTTCCCGTGCACAGGCATCATGCCCGGCATCACGACAGGCAATGCCCAGGTTGTTCCAGGGCCTGGCTTTGCCTGGCGACTGTGCGCTGGTGCG
>JAJNDL010000279.1 GCA_021156385.1 Moraxellaceae bacterium
CAGCACACCATCACGAAGTAGCCGACCAGGCTCGCCAGTTCGACCACGCCCTGCTCGCCGAAGGTGGCGAGCGCGGCCTGGTAGGTGGGATCCGAGGTGCCGTGCGTTTGCAGCAGCTCGCGCGTGAAGTCCAGTGCGACCTCCTCGTCGGGCGCCAACTGCTTCGGCCGCGCGCCCACGCGCAGCGCTTCGATGCTCTCGGCCGCGACGCCGGCCTTGCGTGCCAGCGGCGCATGCATCACCCACTCGAACTGGTTGCCCACGTGCCGTGCCGCGGCGCAGGTGGCGAGCTCGCGGATGCGCGCGTCCAGCACGCTGTCGAAGCGCAGGTACTCGCCCGTCCGCGCGACGCGGTCCAGCAGCACCGGGCTGCGCAGCAGCGGCAGGAACGGCCCGTAGACGCCCTTGCGCGGGCCGTCGATCAATGCTTGCGCGGCTTCTCGCTGCGCCGGCGACATGGCGCCGTCCGCGGGCATCGGCAGGCGCTCGTTCGCGCCGCGGGCGTGGCCTTGCGGCAGGGGATGGGCTTCAGGCATGGACGGTTTCCTCGTTGCGATGGGGGTGGAAGGCGCGGCGCCAGAGCCAGGCGCCGCTGGCCAGGAGGCCCAGCGCGCCCACCTGCAGCGCGATGGGCAGGCCGTGCGCGCGCAGCGCCGGCCATTGGAGCAGAAGCGCGGAGAGCACCGGCCCGGCGATCTGGCCGAGGGCGAAGGCGGCGGTGATCCGGGCGACCAACCGCGTGGCGGCGGCGGGAGCGCGTGCGCGCATCTCCTGCACGCCGGCGAGCGTGATGACCATGAAGGTGCCGCCCACCAGCAGGGCCGACAGGGCGATCGTCGCGCCATTCAGCCACACGCCGGGCAGCAGCACGCCGACGCCCATCAGCAACTGGCTCACTGCCCAGACCTGAAGCCGCGTGGCGCGTCGCATCAGCCAGCCGGCCAGCACGGTCGATGCCGCCGCCGTGGCGCCGAAGACAGGCCATGCCAGGCCGAACAAGCGAGGGTCGTCGACCACCGAGCGCGCGAGCGCGGGGAGGAAGGTCGCCGGCAGGATGTAGCCGAAGCCCATGAGGCCGTAGCTGATGATCAGGCCGGTGCTCCCGCGAACGGGTGCTGCATCGAGGGGGGATATCGGTCGTGCGGGCGCGGCGATCACGGGCACGCGCACTGCGACCCAGGCGACCTGCAGCGACATCAGCAGCGCGAGGGCTCCGAGGTGCACCCAGAGTTCATCGGCGCGCAGGCCGGCGATGCCCCCGGCCAGGCAGTACAGCCCGGTGAGCGCGATGCCGCTGCCGACGCCGGCATAGACCCAGCCGGCGGCGTCGGCGCGGCCTGCCTGCGCCAGCGCCCCGAGGCACCACACGCTGGTGGCGACGAACACCCAGGCCGACGCCACGCCCGCGGCGAAGCGCAGCAGGAGCCACAACGGAGGAACCTGCGCCGCCATGGCCGCGGTCAGGAGCGCGGTGGCGGAGAGCGCCATCAGGGCGATCGCCTGTGCGCGCAGGGGCACGCGAGCGGCCGTCAGCGCGCCCGCAAGGTAGCCCGCGTAGTTGGCCGCGGCAACCCAGCCGGCGAACGCCAGGTCGAGGCCGCTCTCGCGCACCATCAGCGGCAGCAAGGGGGTGAACGCGAAGCGGCCGATGCCCATCGCTGCCGCCAGCGACAGCAGCCCGGCCATCACGAGGGCCACCGTTGCCGGTGCGCGCGGGTTTGTCATGGGCACCGATTACAGCCAGAATGACCGCCGTCGACAAATGAATAATTCTGGAGCATCGTTCTCGCCATGAGAAGCATCGATCTCGACAGCCTGGACATCTTCCGCACCGTCGTGCAGGAGGGCGGCGTGCTGCGCGCTGCCAGCAAGCTCAATCGCGTGCAGTCGAACGTGACCACGCGCATCAAGCAACTGGAGCAGCGGCTGGGCCGGCCCTTGTTCCGCAAGCAGGGGCGCGGCCTGGTGCTGTCGCCCGAAGGCGAGCTGCTGCTGTCGTATACGCAGCGCCTGTTCCGGCTGGCCGACGAAGCCGAGAACGAGCTCAAGAGCGGCCGCGCCGTGGGCGTGTTCCGCATCGGCTCGCTGGAGAGCACCGCCGGCAGCCGGCTGGCGCCGCTGCTCTCGCGGTTCCATCGGCAGCATCCCGGCGTCGTGGTCGAACTGGTGACCGGCACGACGGGTGCGCTGCTGCAGCGCGTGGCCCATTTCGAGATCGAGGCCGCCTTCGTGTCGGAGCCGTTCACGCCGGGCGCGCTGGCTTCGCGCAAGGTGTTCGAGGAGGAGCTGGTGCTGATCACCGGCACGGACGTCGACGGCGTACGCCGCGCCTCCGATCTCGCGGGCCTGACGCTGATCGCTTTCGCCAGCGGATGTTCGTACCGCAAGCGCGTCGAGGACTGGCTGGGCGCCTCCGCTGTGCTGCCGGCGCGCACCCTGGAGTTCGCGTCCTACCAGGCGATGATCGCGTGCGTCGCGGCAGGCACGGGCTTCGCGATCGTCCCGCGGTCGCTGCTCGCGACCTTGAAGTCCTCGCAGGACGTGCGGCAGCACGAGCTGCCCGCGCGGGTGCGCAGGAATCACACGCACCTGGTGTGGAACGGGGAGCCTTCGACGAGTTTGCAGAGGTTGATGGAGATGCTCTAAGCCGTCATTCCCGCCGAGGCGGGGATCCAGGGCGCCCGGGATCCCCGCCTCCGCGGGGATGACGGCCAAGCAGGGCGTGGACCCGCTCCGCCTTCACATCGTTCAAGCACCTGAAATGCCCCAGCGGGCACTCGCGCTGGAAGCACGGCGAGCAATCCAGCGGCGGGACATAGGCAGGGTCCTGCTTCAGCCACACCACCTGCGCCCGCGCGTTCAGCGGCGGCGTGTGCAGCGGGCTGGACGACCCGAACAGCGCGACCTGCGGCACGCCGAAGGCCGCGGCCACGTGCATCAGCCCGGAGTCGTTGCTCACCACGTGCGCCGCCGAGGAGATCAAGGCGAAGGCGTCGAGCAGCGAGGTCTTGCCGGCGAGATTGCGGCAGAGATCGGGCGCCTGCGACGCGATCTGGTCGCACAGCTCCGCTTCCTTGGCGGACCCGAGCAGCAGCACCGGCAGGTCCAGCAGCTGCGCGAGCTCGCCGAAGTGCGGCCAGCGCTTGGCCGGCCCGTATTCCGCGCCGGGCGCCATGACCACGTAGCCGCCACGCTGCAGCCCGTGCTGGCGCAGCGCCGCATCGACCTGCTCCGCGGGCAATTGCAGCCGCGGCTCGTCCTGCGCGATGCCGGGCTCCCCGCTCAACGCGGAGTAGAACGCCACCATCGGCGGCTTGTCCTTGGGGTTCTTCAGCCGATGCGTCAGCAAACCCACGCGCGCTTCGCCCAGGTAGCCCACGCGGCGCGGAATGCTGGCCAGGAAAGGCAGCAACGCGCTCTTCAGGGAGTTGGGCAGCACGTAGGCTGCATCGAAGCGCCCCTGCAACTGCTTGCCGAGCGCGCGGCGCGCCCGGAACTGCAGGCCGCC
>JAJNDL010000280.1 GCA_021156385.1 Moraxellaceae bacterium
CAGTACCCCAGAGTGATCCCACAGGGAGAGGACGTCGGAAACCACCCGATGGTAGTGCTGACCCCCTGCGCTCCCTACAGGGCACGAAGGTCCATCTTCCGGCTGCCTCGGCCCATCCCTGTGGAACCGGCTCGAACCATAGGATGTGCACCTCCCCAAGAATTGCCTTTGCATGCCAGATAGTTGGCGTTGAATGCCATGCGCGGACAGGCAACGGGCACGCCGGACGACGCGCAAACGCTGCAGGCCAATGCCGGGCCGGCCGTACAGCGCAGGCACGCTTCCTGACCGCTTTGGTCGCAGGCCTGCCGCCTACTGCCGCTGCAGCGAGATGCTGGAGTCCAGGATCCCGTAGGGCACGACGATCTGGCCCAGCGACTTGTCGCCGAACTCGACGCGGCCGACGGTGAGCGGATTGCCCCCGCCGGTGGCCCCGAGGTTGATGACGCTGGACACCGTGAGGTTGGCCCTGGAGGCCGCGCTCTCCGAATCCGAGACCATGTCGAGCATGCCGTTGGTCCACTGCATGCGGCCGCTGATGCGCGCCAGGCGGAAGTCCACCTGCGGACGTCCCGGCTCCGCCAGCGAGATGAAGGTGCCGTCGTCGTCGTTCATCTCGTTGGCCGTGGTGTCCGCCGCCGTGGATTCGGCGAAGTTGGCGGTGTCGAGGTCGCCGAGATCGACGAAGCCGCTGAAGCCCAGGTAGTTCTGGCCGGAGGGCGGCGGCTCCAGGGTGAAGCTGAAGTTGCTCGACTCGAAGTTCGCGTTGATGTCGAAGCCCTTCACCGGCTTGGCCATGGTCGGCACGTCGCCGCCGCCGAAGCGGCCCTTGAAGTGCACGCGCGCCAGGCCGGTGGCGGGATGCGTGCGGAAGTTCAGGCCGCCGGGCAGCAGGCTCACGTACATGTCCTGGGCGGTCAGCAGCACCGCCGAGTTCATGAAGCCGATGCCGTAGTTCGGCGAGGTGCCGGTGTCGGCGATCATGTAGTGCGAGCCCGTGGTGAAGTCGGGCTCGGTGTCCGCGTCCGTGCCGTCATGCGACTGCGTCATGATGAGGAAGTCGGTCTTCAGGCCGGTGGCGGTCTCCGCATTCGTCGCGAAGTTGTAGCCCCCCGGATAGAAGAAGATGTTGGCGTCGAAGTCGCCGAGCGTATAGATCAGGCCCCACTGCACGTTCTGGGTTTCCGCCGTGCCCGGCGCGATGTTGGGCGTCGTCGCCACGGTGGCGGGGTCGACGTCGTTGTAATCGCCGTCGCTGGCACCGCCGGCGCCGTCACCGAAGTCGTCGAGGATGACCACGCGCGTCGAATAGGCCATCTGCTTCGCATCGCGGGCAATCAGCGCGACGCCGTTCTCGGTGTCCACGTTCAGGAACTGCGGGCTCGCGTAGTGCGGCGAGCTGGCGTAGCTGGCGTCGCTGCAGCCCGGCCCGGCAGCGGAGATGCGCGAACCCCAGCACAGGCCGCCCGGCCCCTGCCCCGCCTTGACGATGTCGAAGGTGTTGTTGGGCACGTCGAAGGCGTAGCCGGTGCCGATCTTCTGCCACTGGTCGAACTGGACCTGCACGCGCGGGTTGCCCGAGCCCGCGGGATTGGATTCCCCCACCACCCAGGCGAAGGTCGGGTCGTAGTTCCAGCGCGCGCTGAAGTTCAGGCCCTCGCTGCGGTTGGCGGTGTTGTAGACCGCCGGCGTGCCCGTCGTGCCGTACCAGACACCGCCCGGCTTGATGCGCGTCTCGAAGTTGGTGAGCGTGCCCTGCCAGCCGTAGTACAGCATCGGCCGGTCGTTGGCGGCGTTGTAGGTGAAGGCGCTGGCGGCGGCGGGCGCGCCTTCGTAGCGCAGGTCGAAGGTCAGGTTGAAATTGAAGGCCGGCGCCGTGATCACGATACCGCTGGAATCGATGCCGAAGTTGCCGCCTGTGAAGTTGGGGCTGAAGCGCAGGTTGTCGAAGAGCATCTCCGGCGTACCGGCGGCGCCCTGCCGGAAATACAGCGAGGCATCGACGATGTTCAGGGCGAAGTCGGTGGTGCCGGTGGCGTAGTTGCGCAGGAAGCTGAAGTTGCCGTTGGCATAGGTGCGCCCGGTCAGCGTGCCGCCGCCGGAGTCGAAAGCCAGCACGCCGGTCGACTTGTTGAGCGTGGGGTTGCTGCCCATCGTCGTGACCGTCTCGTTGCCGTAGCCGCCGATCTGCATGCGCATGCGGTCCCAGGAGCCCTCGAGCTTCAGGCGCGGCCCCGCCGAGAAGTTGCTGTCGAAGTTGAGCGTGGTGCGGGTGCCGGCAGCCGGCGCGGTGCCGTCGGCATTGACCGGCGCGAAGCTCAGGTTCTTGGCGATGGCGAAGATCTCGGGCGTGACGGCGACGCCGCCGACGGAGGTGACGCCCTCGTCGACATGCCAGATCAGGCTGTTGATCGACGCCGTGGCCGGCAGGCTGGCGGTGATGCTGATGCCGTCCTGCCCGGAAACGGCTTCCATCTCGCCCTCGGAAAGCTCCTCGGCTGCGCCCGCCATGGCGCAGCCCGCCAGCACTGGAAGCAGCAGTGTGAGATGTCTCGCGGTCTTCATGATGCGGTCCTCGTTCCCGTTTCCCGGCCGGTGCGCTCAGCAGAATTTCCCGTTGCCCCAGCAGTTGTCGTAGACCGGGGGCAGGTTGATGATGTTGCCGTTGTAGGCGTTGCCGTTGGTGATGTTGGACGTGAAATTGGAGGTCGGGCGCGCCACGTTGAGCGTGAACGCGTTCGGCAGGTACATCGCCCAGCCGGTCGGCATGGCGGACGCATAACCCGGATACGCCACCGCCTGCTTCTGCATCGACAAACCGAAGTCGGGTGAATTGATGTCGACCTGGTGCACGTTGCCGAGGTTGTAGGGGATGTCGCAGTTGGCGAGCGAGGCGCAGCCCGGCAACTGCCCCGCTGCACCGATCTTCAGTGCCGCGGAGAGCTGGTTCTTGATCTGCGTGCTGGACTGGCTGCGGATCTGCCCGATCACCAGCGAGGCCAGGTTGGGATCGATGCCGTTGGACTGGTTGAGCGTCATGCCCGCCGTCAGGCCGTCGACCATGACGGAGAGGTCGACGTCGTTGATGACGGCTTGGGTGAGTCGGCTGCCGACGGCGGTGACGTTCTTGCCGTTCTGCGAGACGGTGCCGAGGTTGACCGTGAAATTGCGCGCCTGGTCGGTGAGACAGATGACGATGAGCACGCAGCCGGTGATGGAAAAGTTGTCCATGTCCAGCGAACGGTTGGGCGCTTCGTAGAGGAAGGAGTTGACGCC
Organism: Moraxellaceae bacterium; assembly: GCA_021156385.1. Classification (GTDB taxonomy): domain Bacteria; phylum Pseudomonadota; class Gammaproteobacteria; order Pseudomonadales; family Moraxellaceae; genus UBA2031. The sequence goes on from JAJNDL010000280.1 coordinate 3,277, forward strand.
CGTGGCGTGGCTGGCGGACCCCACGCAGGGCGAGGTCGACGGGCCGCAGGTCACGGCGACGTCGGTCTGCGCCTGCATGGTCATGTTGGCGGTGGCGGTCAGGTAGCCGCTGAAGCTGAGCATCTGGCCGAAGCTGAGCGGGCCGCTCGCGCTCTCCGCGCCGATGCGGATGCCGACCAGTTCGCGCGTGCCCTTGGCGCTGTCGCCCGTGAAGGCGAACTGCA
>JAJNDL010000281.1 GCA_021156385.1 Moraxellaceae bacterium
CGCCTGCGGCCGTCGCACCGACCGGCCACCACGGCAGCGTAGCCAGCGCGTCCGGGCGGCTCAGTGCAGCTTGTGATGGCGGGAAGCAAACAGGCGTAAAGGACGTAGCAGCGGCGTAGCGCGCCGGTCGCCGGCGCTACGGGACGACCGGCAGCGCCGGCGCGGGCTTCTCGCCGTACTCGTTGGCGCCCGGCTCGCCCTCCAGCGCCAGCAGCACGAGCAGGGCGATGGTGCCGAGCACGGGGATCAGCGCGAGCAGCACCCACCAGCCGCTGCGGCCGGTGTCGTGCAGGCGGCGCATGGCGGCGGCGATGCTGGGGACGAGCACGGCGAGGCCGTAGAGCCCGCTGAAGATGCCCCAGATGCCGAGCGTGCCCTCGACCGCGTTGAGGCCTGCCCAGATCAGGAAGTTGACCAGGAAGAACATCCAGTATTCCGTGCGGTGCGCGCGCCCCGAGAACTGCGCGTACTTGTTCAGCACCACGTCCTTGTACCAGCGCCACACTTCGTCGACACCGTTCATGTGCCCTCCCCGCTCTCCGTAAATGCAGAACAGGATAGTCGACGCGGCGCCGCCGCAGCGTCGCGCGCGAGCTACGCTTTCCTGTCCCTTCGTTTCCGTTCGCGAGCTTCGTGGAGGTGCGGGATGACCAAGGGCAGGCAGCATGCTGCGCGGCAACCCTCGCGCAGCGGGCAGCACACCAGCGGCACACCGGGCAGCGCAGCCAGGGCACGCCGGCCGGCAACCGCAGCGGCCAGGCGCAGGAAGGTGGAGCGCAGAGCGTCGAGCGCGGCCAGGGGCCACGCAAGCGGTAAGGCACGGCGGCGACGGCGCGCGTCCGGGCGACGGGCCAGGGCCATGCGGACAGCGCGGGCGGCGCCGGCACGGCTCAGCTCAAGCCAGTCCTGGCGACGCTGGCGGTCGCGCATGGCGCACGCTGGCCCCCATGGGTACCAGCGCTGCCATGCGTCGGCGACAGTCGCCTCCCGTGCCGCCCCGGCTGGTGTGACGCGCGTCACACTGTATAGCTAGGCGGAGCAACAGGTTCGCACCGGACACGCCGATGACAACATCAACGACAACGTGGCGGCAGAAACTGGCGGCCGTGCTGGAATGGTCGCCGGTGGACAAGGGGCAGATCCCGCTCCTCATGCTGGTACCCATCATGGGCCAGTACGCGCTCTGGGGTTATCTCGTGCTGCAGCGTCCCGATCGCGAACAGCTCGTGAACGTCGCGCCCCTGGAGCAGCTCGTCATCCTGACGCTGCTCTTCATCGGCGGCGGCATCGTGCTGATGCTGCTCGGCCTGCTGCTGCGCCGCGTCAGACCCGACAGCCTCCTGTTCCAGCATCTCGCGATCCAGTACTACGCCGCGGTGCTGGTCTTCATGGGCTACCAGGTCGGACTCACCGGCATGGCCACCGGCCTCGTGCTGCTTGGCGCGCCGGTGTTCGGCTTCATCGTGATGGACCGGCGCGCGGTGTGGCTGGGCACGGCCGTGGCCCTCGCCCTCTTCTTCGGGCTCGGCCTCGCCACGGTGCACGGCCACCTGCCCTATGCGCCCATCCTGGCGCCGGCCGCGGACGCCACGGCACGACAGTTCCACTTCTACAGCCTGATCGGCTTCTCGGCGCCGCACTTCATCTTCATCATCCTGCTCGCCGACCAGACCCTGAACTTCTGGCGCCGGCGCGAGGACACCATCCGCACGCTCTCGCGCACCGACACCCTCACCGGCATTCCCAACCGCCGCAGCATCATGGAGATGCTCGAGAAGGAGGTGGCGCGCACGAAACGCCACGGCCCGCCGATGTGCGTCGTCATCCTCGACCTCGACCACTTCAAGAAGGTCAACGACACCTACGGCCATCCCACCGGCGACCTCGTGCTCAGGGAAGCTGCGCGCGTGCTGCGCGAATCGATCCGGAGCTGCGACGCCATCGGCCGCTATGGCGGCGAGGAATTCATGCTGGTGCTGCCCGACACCGATGCCGAGGGCGCCGCCGTGCTGCTGGAGCGCTGCCGTGCCGCGCTCGCCACCACCATCATCCGCGCCGAGACCGGCAAGACCTTCCACATCAGCGCGAGCTTCGGCGTGGTCTGCAACCAGAAGGACATGGCCGTGGACGTCGCCACGCTGATCAAGGCCGCCGACGACGCCCTCTACCTGGCCAAGCAGAACGGCCGCAACCGCGTGGAGATCGCGGCCTGACACCTGCCGGGGCATGAACCCAGGGGCGGCGCGATGAACTCGCGCCGCCCCTTTCGTTTGCGGCGTCACTGCTGCACGAATTTCGCGAAGAACCCGGTCTCCAGCTCACGGTACCTGCGGATCTCGGGCGTGAAGGCTTTCTGCCCCGTCGCGCGGCACAGGTGGCGCTCGGCGCAGGTGGCGGTGCCGCCCTTGCCGCCGGGCGGGCCGGCAGCGCGGCAGCATTCTGATTCGCGCGAAAACGTGAGCCGTGTCGCGCAGCGCAAGCTAATCGAAGTATTCGTCCACCCCCGTCCCTCGGGCAGCCTGACTGGTACCGGCCGCCGCCGGGTCAGACATCAGGGAGGTGCGACATGCAGTTTCGAAAAGGGGCCGCGGTGCTGCTGCTGACGGGATGCGGGAGCGCAGGGGCGGAGACGGTGATGATTGCCCACCAGGGCATGCTGGTGGACAGCCTGCCGCGGGCACGCGTGGCGCACCTGTTCATGGGCCGCGAGACGGCACTGCCGGACGGCACGCCGGTGACGCCCCTGATCGTGGCCGGCACAGCGCTGGAGAATTTCGCGCAGGACGTGCTGGGCAAGTCGTCGGACGAAGTGCGGCAGCATTGGGCACGCCTGACGTTCAAGGGCCTCGGCGTGCCGCCGCGCATGGTCAGCGCCGCCGAGGCCAACGCCCGGGTCGCGCGCACGCCGGGCGCGATCGCCGTCATCGACCGCCGCGATGTCGGCCCCCACGTGAAGATCATCCGGGTCTATTCACGCAAGGTCAGTGCCCCCGACCGCGGCATCGGCGATCGCCGGCGCGGCGCCGCGGCACCGTCCGGGGTCGCGGGCTAGGCGCCTGCCATCACCGGCCAACGGGCTTTCCCGGCGCGGCCGCCGGTCCGCGCAGCGGCGAAAACGCCGCGCTCAGCGCGCCGGTGTCCAGTGCCCCGAAAAGCGGTAGTCGCTGAGCGGGAAAGTCATGCTGCGCCAGTGCGCCTCGACGCTGGTGGCGGGACGGAAAGGCACGTCGCCGTGCTTGTCGAAGTAATAGCTGTTGGCCGTCGCGCAGCGGTTGTTGAAGAACACCTGGTTGCCGGTGCGCGCCTTCATCGCGCGGAAATAGCGGTCGTTGGCGTCCGGCGTCACTTCCACGCGGCTCGCCCGCTTCTCGCGCGCCTCCTTCAGGCAGCGCACGATGTGGCGGCACTGCATCTCGATGAGCTGGAAATACGACGCGCCGTTGTAGCCGTTGGGGCCGAGGATCAGGAAGGCATTGGGAAAGGCCGGCACCGACACGCCCGTTCTCGAAGACCTTGAAGCCGGTCGCGCAGATCAGCACGTCGATGTCGTGCAGCACGCCGTCCTGCGTGCGCACGCCGGTCGGCGTGACCGCCTCGATGGCCTCGGTGACCAGCGCGACGTTGGCGCGGTTGAAGGCCTGCAGGTAGGTGTTGGAAGTGCTGGGGCGCTTGCAGCCGAAACCGTAGCGCGGCGTGAGTTTGTCGCGCGTCACCGGATCCTTCACGGCCTTCTGCAGATAGTCGCGCGCGATCTTCTCGTAGAGCTTCGCTACCTGGAACGGGCGGTGGTACTGCCCGGTGAGCACGAAGCCGACTTCCACGATCGCCTGGCTGAGCAGGCGCGCCGACCACTGCAGCACCTTCGATCCCGCCATGACGTTCTGCAGCCGCGGGCTCATCGCCACGTCGGGCTTGGGAATCACCCAGATCGGCGTGCGCTGGAACACGGTGAGGTGCGCGACCGCGGGGGCGATTTCCGGAATCACCTGCAGCGCGGAAGCACCGGTGCCGATGATGGCGACGCGCTTGCCGCCGAGGTCCACGTCGTGGTCCCAGCGCGCGGTGTGCATCCGGGTGCCGGCGAAGGTCTCGATGCCGGGGATGTCCGGGTTCTTGGGCTGGGTCAGCACGCCGGTGGCACCGATGATGAAACGCGCCGTCAGCACCTCGCCGCTTGCCGTGGCGACGCGCCAGACGTCGCGTGCCTCGTCGAACGTGCAGCCGGTGACGCCGGTGTTGAGGCGGATGCGCGAACGCAGGCGGTACTTGTCGACGCAGTGCTCGGCATAGGCCTTGAGCTCCGCGCCCGGCGCGAACACGCGCGACCAGTAGGGGTTGCGCTCGAAGGAGAAGGAATAGCTCAGCGAGGGAATGTCCACGGCCACGCCGGGATAGGTGTTGAAGTGCCAGGCGCCGCCGACGCCGTCGCCCTGCTCCAGGATCAGGAAATCGGAGAAGCCGGCTTCGTCCAGCTTGATGCCGGCGCCGATGCCGGAGAAGCCGGCACCGATGACGATCACGTCGTGGTGGGCGGAAGCGGTCTTTTCACGGGCCATGGGCGTGTCCTCGAGGGAGTGCGGGCCGGTCCGGCGCCGGGCATGGGCCGTACCTTGCGCCGCGCCGGCCCCCGGGACAATGACGGTGATCGCCAAAGGCATTGACCAAAGTGCTCAGGCCCGTCCGGTGCCGGACCTGCCCGGGCCTGCGGAAATGGTGTCGCGCACCGTCATTCCGTCTCCCCTTTGCATGCGTCTGCCCGCTCGGCGTTTCCACTGCCACCCGCCCCGGCTTCTAATGCAGGGAAACCACTGCCGGTCGCGCCTGCCGCGACCGGCGGCGCCGCACCTCGCCACTGCAGGGACCAGGACTCATGAAAAAACTCGTCGTCATCCTCATCGCGCTCGGCATCGCCTATTTCTTCGCTTCGCCCTATCTCGCCGTGCGCGGGCTCAACAAGGCGCTGCAGTCCGGCGACCA
>JAJNDL010000282.1 GCA_021156385.1 Moraxellaceae bacterium
CCGTACACGGTGGGCATGGCAGTCTCAGTCGGCGCGCAGCAGTTCGTTGATGCCGACCTTGGCGCGTGTCTTGGCATCGACCTTCTTCACGATCACGGCGCAGTACAGGCTGTATTTACCGTCGGCGGAAGGCAGGTTGCCGGAGACCACGACGGAGCCGGCCGGAATGCGGCCATAGCTCACTTCACCGGTTTCGCGGTCGTAGATCTTGGTGCTCTGCCCGATGTAGACGCCCATGGAAATTACCGAGCCTTCCTCCACGATCACGCCTTCCACGACCTCGGAGCGCGCGCCGATGAAGCAGTTGTCCTCGATGATGGTGGGGTTGGCCTGCAGCGGTTCCAGCACGCCGCCGATGCCGACACCGCCGGAGAGGTGCACGTTCTTGCCGATCTGCGCACAGGAACCTACGGTGGCCCAGGTGTCGACCATGGTGCCTTCGTCGACGTAGGCGCCGATGTTCACGTACGAAGGCATCAGCACCACGTTGCGGGCGATGAAGGAGCCCTTGCGCGCCGTGGCGGGCGGCACTACGCGTACACCAGCGGCGGCGAATTGCTCCGGCGTCCAGTTCGCGAACTTGGTCTGCACCTTGTCGTAAAACTGCAGGCCACCACCACCGGCGATGGGCACGTTGTCATTGAGGCGGAAGGAGAGCAGTACGGCCTTCTTCAGCCACTGGTTGACCTGCCACTGGCCGTTGACCTTCTCGGCGACGCGCAGCGAGCCTGCATCAAGCGCAGCGAGAACTTCGTTGACGGCATTGCGCACGTCGGCGGGCGCATTGGCGGGGGAGAAATCGGCGCGGCGCTCGAAGGCGTCTTCAATCAGTTGCTGCAGGCTCATCGGTGAACTCCGTTCGGAAAATCAAAGGGAAGAAACAAAACTGCGGATGCGGTGGGCGGCTTCGGTGCATTCGTCGAGCGAGGCGACCAGGGCCATGCGCACGAAACCTTCGCCGGGATTGCTGCCATCCACGTCACGACCGAGGAAGCGGCCGGGTAGCACTGTCACATGCGTTTCAGCATGGAGGCGGCGCGCGAATTCATCGTCGGGAATGGGTGTGGCAGCCCAGAAATAAAAGCCGGCGTCCGGCATGGCCAATGGGAGCACGTCACCAAGAATCTCCTTCACTGCGGCGAACTTGGCGCGGTACTGGCGACGGTTCTCGACGACATGCGCTTCGTCGTTCCAGGCGGCAATGGACGCGCGCTGGTGCTGCAACGGCATGGCCGAGCCATGGTAGGTGCGGTAGAGCAGGTAGGGTGCAAGGACTTCCGCGTCGCCGGCCACGAAGCCCGAGCGCATGCCGGGCAGATTGGAGCGCTTCGAGAGCGAGTGGAAGACCACGCAGCGCCGGTAGTCGTGACGGCCGATGTCGGCGCAAACCTGCAGCAGACCCACGGGCGGGGCCGACTCGTTGAAGTAGATTTCCGAGTAGCACTCGTCGGAGGCGATCACGAAGTCGAAGCGGTCGGCAAGTGCGATTATCTTTTTCAGGGTGTCGGCATTCGTGACGGCGCCAGTCGGGTTGCCGGGCGAGCACATGAACAGGAGCTGCGTCCTTTCCCAGACAGCATCGGGCACTGCGTCATAGTCGGGTACGAAACCGTTGCCGGCAGTGCAGGGAAGAAACCAGGGCTCGGCACCGGCGAGCAACGCCGCACCCTCATAGATCTGGTAGAAGGGATCCGGCATCACCACCAGGGGCTTGCCGGAACGGTCCACCACAGCCTGCGTGAAGGAAAAGAGCGCTTCGCGCGTACCGTTGACGGGAAGGATCTGGGTTTCGGCATCGATGGACTGCAGGGCAAAGCGCTTCTGCAGCCAGGCACCGATGGCCTGGCGCAATTCGGGAATACCCTTGGTGGTCGGATAGATTGACAGGCCGGCCATGTTTTCCTTCAGGCAGCCCTGGATGAACTCCGGTGCCGGATGCTTGGGCTCGCCGATGGAGAGCGCAATGGGCCGCAGCCCGGCAGGCGGTGTGCTGCCTTTGAAAAGCCGGGCGAGCTTCTCAAAGGGATAGGCCTGCAGGCGGCTCAGCTCGGGATTCATGCGTCGGGGTCCTGGAAAGATTCGGTCGGTATCAGGCAGCCTGGTCCAGCTGGTCACGCAGCATGAGTGCCAACCTTTCGCAGATTTCCGGATCTGCAATCGGCTGCTGGTTCTTGTCCGTGATGAAGAAGACGTCTTCGGCGCGTTCGCCCAGCGTGGCGATGCGGGCGTTCTGCAGTTCCACGCCGCATTCCATGAACATCCGTCCGATGCGTGCCAGCAGCCCGGGACGGTCCAGGGTGATCAGCTCGACGATGGTGCGCTGGTTGGTGGCGTCCTGGCTGATGGTCACCTGCGTCTTGACGTCGAAGTGGCGGAGCTGGCGCGGCATGCGGCGTTGCACGATTTCCGGGAAGCGGTCCGGATTGGACAGGGTGCGCACCAGCGTCTCGCGGATATCCTCGAGGCGTCGCGCATCCTGGATGGACTCGCCGTTCTCGTCGAGCACGATGTAGGTGTCGAGCGAGTAGCGGCTTTGCGCCGTGATGATGCGGGCATCGAGCACGGTCAGGCGCAGCTGGTCCAGGGCCGCCACCGAGGCGGCAAACAGGTTGGGCATGTCGCGCGTGTATACGAAGATCTGCGTCGCCCCTTCGAACTGCTCGCTGTGGCTCTGCCGCACCAGCACCATCGGACCGCCATCCTCCGGGTGATTCAGGATGGCGCGGGTATGCCAGGCGATGTCCTGGGCGCTTTCGCGCAGGAAGTAGTCGTCGCCGAGACGGTCCCAGATGCGGTTGGCCTCGGCATCGTCCACATTGTCGTTTTCCAGGAGTTCCATGGCGGCAGCGCGGGTTTCGGCGATCCACTCCTGTTTGTCGATGGGATTGCCGAGGCCGCGGCGAATGGCGCGCTTGGTCTGGGTGTAGAGCTGGCGCAGTAGCGAGGCTCGCCAGGAATTCCACAAGTTGGGGTTGGTGGCGCAGATGTCGGCAACGGTCAGCGCATAGAGATAGTCCAGGTGCACGATGTCGCCGACTTTCTGTGCGAATTCATTGATGACGTCAGGGTCGGACACGTCCTTTTTCTGCGCCGTCATCGACATGGTGAGGTGGTTCTGGGTCAGCCAGGCCACGAGATTGGCATCCCACTTGCCGAGGCCATGATGCAGGCAGAAATCACGCGCATCGACGGAGCCGAGCTCGGAGTGATCGCCGCCGCGACCCTTGGCGATGTCGTGGAAGAGTCCGGCGAGGTAAAGCAGTTCGATCTTGGGCAGGCGCTGCGCCACCTTGGCTACGACAGGGAATTTTTCCTCGACTTCCTGGTAACGGAAGCGTCGCATGTTCTTCAGCACGAGCAGGGTATGGGCATCGACCGTGTAGATGTGGAAGAGGTCATACTGCATCTGGCCGATGATGGCGCCGAAGGCCGGGATGTAACGACCGAGGATGCCGTAGCGCTTCATGCGTCGCAGCGACGAGAACAGCGCAAGCTGG
>JAJNDL010000283.1 GCA_021156385.1 Moraxellaceae bacterium
CGCAGGTCGAGACGGCCCTCGCGCATCGGCGGGCACCAGAAATAGGCGCCGTTGACCGGCTTGGAGATGGTGAACAGCGCGTCCACGATGCCGTCGTCGTGCCCGGCCATCCGGCGCATCTGCTGCTCGAAAGCCTGGTGCGACCTGCCGAAGGCGACGAACATCAGGCCTGCCTGCATGCCCGCCATCCAGGGCATGGAGCGGCGCAAGAGGAAAGCTTCCGGATCGAAGCTCTCCTGCGCCGTGCGCTTCACGTGCGCGGCCTCCGGCGCGTCCTCGATCTCCTCGTTGTCTGCCAGGCGGCGCCCGAACGAGTGGTCTTTCTCGGTGTCGCCGAGCGCCTCGAAGGCGTCGAGGTCATGCACCCACTGCTGCACGGCGACGTAGCTGGAGCCGTCGAGCCCTTCACCGAGGCCATGGGCGAAAGCGGCTTCTTCCGCCTTCTCGCCGGTCGGGTTCTCCGTGCCGTCCTCGAAGCCGGTCAGGTCGTGCCCGTTCCCGCCTTCCTTGTAGGCATGGCGAAAGCCGTCGATGGCGCGCTGCACGGAAAACGCCGGCGCCAGGGCTTTCTGCACCTTGCGCGTGACGTGCAGCAGGTCGCCCAGGTCGGAGCCGCGCATCCAGCACCACAGCACGCCGGGCGTCACGGGCACCTTGACACCCTCGCGCGAGAAGTCGGGAAACTCGTGCAGGTTCGGGATCTCGGCGCCGAGCGCCTTCACCAGCGACGGCCCGAGGCCGACCACCACGTCGCTGCCGTCCACCAAGGGGGTCAGGCGCGTCAGGGCTTCCTTGATGGCCGCGGCGTCGACGCCGTGGCTCAGGCTGAAGAGCACGAAACGCGCGACCGGCGGAACGCCGTCGAAGATGCCGGGCTGGTACGGCTTGTCGCCGGGAGTACTACTGTCTTCTCTCATGAAAGTCTCTTCACGCCCGGCAACTCGCAGGCATAGATGGAATTGCGCAACGCGGCGATCGCCTCGTAGCGCGTGAAACTGCGGCGCCATGCCAGCACCACGCGGCGGCTGGGGGGCTCGCCCTCGAACGGGATGTACTTGACGAAGGCCTGGTCGTCGCTGCGCCGCTTGGGCCGCGTGGAAAACGCCTCCTTCGGCACCGAAAGCCTCGGCACGAGCGTCACGCCCATGCCCGCGGCCACCATGTGCTTGATCGTTTCCAGCGAAGAGCCCTCGAAGCTCTTGCGAATGCCCTCGGCGTCGCTGGAGAAGCGCGCGAACTCCGGGCAGACCTCGAGCACGTGGTCGCGAAAGCAGTGGCCCGTGCCGAGCAGCAGCATCGTTTCCTGCTTCAGCTCCTCGGCCTTCACGGTCTTGAGCGCAGCGAACGGATGGGTGCTCGGCACCGCGGCAAGAAAGGGTTCGTCGTACAGCGGTGCGATGGCCAGGCCGGTGTCGGGGAAGGGCTCGGCCATGATGGCGCAGTCGATCTCGCCGGTGCGCAGCATCTCCAGCAGCTTCACCGTGAAGTTCTCCTGCAGCATCAGCGGCATCTGCGGCGTGCGCGCGATCGACTGGCGCACGAGGTCGGGCAGGAGGTAGGGGCCAATCGTGTAGATCACGCCCAGCCGCAGCGGCCCGGCCAGCGGGTCCTTGCCGCGCTTGGCGATTTCCTTGATCGCCGCGGCCTGCTCCAGCACGCTCTGCGCCTGCCGCACGATCTCTTCGCCAAGCGGCGTGACCGCCACCTCGTTGGCGCTGCGCTCGAACAGCTTGACCTCGAGCTCGTCTTCCAGCTTCTTGATGGCGACCGACAGCGTCGGCTGCGAAACGAAGCAGGCCTCGGCGGCGCGGCCGAAATGCTTCTCGCGGGCGACGGCGACGATGTACTTGAGCTCGGTGAGCGTCATCTGGTGGTTCGGGTGGGCATCCCGGAGTCTGCCCGAAACAAGGGGTTCAGGCCTTGAGGTACTCGGATTTTCCACCCAACCAGCGGGCCACGTGGCGCGCCGCCAGTTCCGGATGCCGGTCCAGCATCGCCGGCGCGACCGCACGGGCCCACTCCAGCAAGGGCGCATCCATGGCGAGGTCGGCAAAACGCAGCAGCGGCGCACCCGACTGGCGCGAGCCCAGGAATTCGCCCGGTCCGCGGATCTCCAGGTCGCGGCGGGCGATCTCGAAGCCGTCGTTGGTTTCCGCCATCGCCTTCAGCCGCGCCCGCGCGGTTTCGCCGAGCCGGCCGGCATCTCCCGTGGAATACAGGAGGATGCACGCCGACGCGGCCGCACCGCGGCCGACGCGGCCGCGCAGTTGGTGAAGCTGGGAGAGGCCGAAGCGCTCGGCGTGCTCGATGACCATCAGCGAGGCATTCGGCACGTCCACGCCCACTTCGATCACCGTGGTCGACACCAGCACGCCCATCTGCCCCTGCGTGAAGAGCGACATCACCGCTTTCTTCTCCGGCACGGGCATGCGCGAATGGAGCAGGCCGACCAGCACGCCCGGCAACGCGGCGCTGAGCTGTTCGTGCGTGGCCGTCGCGTTGGTGAGGTCGAGGCTTTCGCTCTCCTCGATCAGGGGACACACCCAATACACCTGGCGTCCCTCGGCCAGCTGGCTGCGGATGCGCTCCACCACTTCGCCACGGCGGCTGTCCGCGATCAATTTCGTCACCACGGGCGTTCGGCCGGGCGGCAGCTCATCGATGGTGGAGACGTCCAGGTCCGCGTAGTAACTCATCGCCAGCGTGCGGGGGATGGGGGTGGCGGACATCATCAGCATGTGCGGCTCGCCCGGGGAAGAATCTGGGTCCCCGCCTTCGCGAGGAGAAGTCTTCCCGCGCAGCGCCAGACGCTGCTCGACGCCGAAGCGATGCTGTTCGTCGATCACTGCCAGCGCCAGCTTGCGGAACTGCACCTGCTCCTGGACGACCGCATGGGTGCCCACGACCAGCGCGGCTTCGCCGCTCGCCACCAGCTGCAGCATCTCGCCGCGCTCCTTCTTGCGCTGGCTGCCGGTCAGCCACGCCACGCGCAAGCCGCGGGGCGCGAGCAGCGGCTCCAGCCAGCCGATCAGCTTGCGGAAGTGCTGCTCGGCCAGGATCTCGGTGGGCGCCATCAGCGCGCACTGCCAGCCGGCATCGATGGCGATGGCTGCAGCCAAAGCGGCCACGATCGTCTTGCCCGAGCCCACGTCGCCTTGCAGCAGGCGGTGCATGGGCCGCGCGCGGGCGAGGCTGGCGGCGATCTCTTCGCTCACGCGCCGCTGCGCCGCCGTCAGCTGGAAGGGCAGTGCGGCGAGCAGCTGCTCGTGCAGCCCGCCAGCATGCGCCTTCAGCGAGGGGGCCTCCAGCGCATCGTGCTCGCGCCGGCTTTCCGACTGCGACAGCTGCTGCGCCAGCAGTTCTTCGGCCTTCAGGCGCAACCAGGCCGGATGCGAGCGATCCTCCAGCGCCGCCAGCGACACCTCGGGCGTCGGATGATGCAGGAACTGCAGCGCCTGGCGCAGGCTCCACGCGGTCGCCTT
>JAJNDL010000284.1 GCA_021156385.1 Moraxellaceae bacterium
GCTGCCATCCTCCAGCGGAATGTCCATGCTGCTGGCCACGACCCAGGTGGGGTGCGGGTCACGTCTTGCCGCACGCCTGATGGCGTTCTTGCTGATGTCAAAGGCGGTGACCTGCCGCGCGGTCGTGCTCATGGCCACGCTGTACCAGCCTTCGCCGCAGCCGCTGTCGACAAGATGCGCAGGGCGCAGCGGTGTCAGCAGGCCCAGCAACGTGTCGCGCAAGGGCGCATAAAAGCCGGCGTCGAGAAAGGCGCGCCGTGCGGCGACCATGTCGGCATCGTCGCCGGGATCGAGGCTGTTCTTGTGCTGCACCGGCAACAGGTTGAAATAGCCCTCGCGCGCACGGTCGAAGCTGTGGCCCTGCGCGCAGCTCGCGGCCTTTTCGCCGGGAACGAGCGCCGCGCGACAGAGCGGGCAGCGCAGGCTCATGCCAGCAGCTTCTCCAGCATGCGCGCATAGACGTCGGTAAGCGTGTCGAGGTCGGCGACGCTGACTTCCTCGTCGACCTTGTGGATGGTCGCGTTCAGCGGGCCGATCTCCACGACCTGCGCGCCGGTGGGGGCGATGAAGCGGCCGTCTGACGTGCCGCCCGAGGTGGAAAGCTCGGTGTCGACGCCGCAGACTTCGCGGATGCTGCCGACGGCGGCATCGACGAGCTCGCCGCGCGCCGTCAGGAAAGGATGCCCGGATAGCTTCCACTTCAGTTCGCGACGCACGCCATGCTTGTCCAGGATGGCTTCGGTGCGCTCGCGCAGTTGCTGCTCGGTGACTTCCGTGGAGAAGCGGAAGTTGAACACGACTTCCATTTCGCCCGGGATCACGTTGTTGGCGCCGGTGCCGGCAGCGATGTTAGAAATCTGGAAAGACGTCGCGGGGAAGAAAGCATTGCCCTGGTCCCACACTTCCGCGCACAGCTCGGCGAGCGCGGGCGCGGCGCGGTGGATGGGATTGTCGGCGCGCTGCGGATAGGCGACATGGCCCTGCACGCCCTTTACGGTGAGGATGCCGTTCAGCGAGCCGCGACGGCCGTTCTTGATCATGTCCCCGAGCCGGTTCACGGAGGAGGGTTCGCCCACCACGGCCCAGGTGATCTTCTCGTTGCGCGCTTCCAGCGTCTCGACGACCTTCACCGTGCCGTTCACGGCAATGCCTTCTTCATCGCTGGTGATGAGGAAGGCGATCGAGCCCTTGTGGTCCGGATGCTTCGCCACGAAGCGCTCGCAGGCCACGACCATGGCGGCCAGCGAGCCTTTCATGTCGGCCGCGCCGCGACCGATCAGCATGCCGTCGCGGATTTCCGGTACGAAAGGATCCACGGACCACTTCTCCACCGGGCCGGTCGGCACCACGTCGGTGTGGCCGGCGAAGGCCAGCACCGGATCCGAGTTGCCGCGCCGTGCCCAGAAATTGTCGACGTCGCCGAAGCGCAGGCGCTCCACCCGGAAGCCGATTTTTTCCAGGCGCTCGATCATCAGCGTCTGGCAGTTGGCGTCGAAGGGCGTGACGGAGGGCTCGCGCATCAGGGCGATGGTGAGGTCCAGGGTGGGAGAGGGGCTGGAGACGGTCATGGCGCTACCACGGAAAAATGAGGCCGCTAGTGTAGCGGCAAGCCTTGGCCCTAGGCAGCCCGGAGCAGGGCGCGCCATAATGCCGGCCGACCTGTGCCGGCGGTGTGCCGGCGGACCTCCAGCACCTATAGGGACTCCCATGAAGAAGATCATGACCGTGGCCGCGCTGGCCGCTGCCCTGGGCCTTGCGGCCTGCAGCAAGAACGAGAACAAGGATGCTCCCGCCGCGACCGCGGGCGCCGACGGCGCCGTGGTCATCAAGGTCGGCCACGCCGCGCCGCTGACCGGTCCGCAGGCCCACCTCGGCAAGGACAACGAAAACGGCGTGCGCCTGGCCATCGACGAGCTCAACAGCAAGGGCTTCGAGATCGGCGGCAAGAAGGTGACCTTCGAGCTCATGAGCGAGGACGACCAGGCCGATCCGCGCATCGCCACCACCGTGGCCAAGAAGTTCGTCGACGAGGGCGTCAACGTCGTCATCGGCCACCTGAACTCCGGCACCACCATCCCGGCCTCGCGCATCTACAACGAGGCCGGCATCGTCGAGGTCTCGCCCTCGGCCACCAACCCCAAGTACACGCAGCAGGGCTACAAGGGCGCCTTCCGCGTCATGGCCAACGACATCCAGCAGGGCAAGGCCCTGGGCGAGTTCGCCGTGAAGGACATGGGTGCGAAGAAGATCGCCATCATCGACGACCGCACCGCCTACGGGCAGGGTCTCGCCGACGAGTTCGAGAAGGGCGTCACGGCCAGCGGCGGCAGCGTCATCGTGCGCGAGTTCACCAACGACAAGGCGTCCGACTTCACCGCCATCCTCACCAAGATCAAGGGCCAGAAGCCCGACCTCGTCTTCTACGGCGGCATGGACGGGCAGGGCGCCCCCATGGCCAGGCAGATGAAGACGCTGGGCCTCACCGCCAAGTTCCTCGGCGGTGACGGCATCCACACCGCCGAGTTCATGAAGCTGGCCGGCCCGGCCGCGGAAGGCGTGACCGCCTCGCTGCCCGGCGTGCCGCTGGAATCCATGCCGCACGGCCCGGACTTCAAGCAGCGGTTCGAGAGCAAGTACGGCGTCATCCAGCTCTACGCTCCGTACTGCTACGACGCCATGATGGTGGTGGCCGAAGCCATGAAGCGTGCCGGCTCCGCCGACCCCGCCAAGTACATGCCGGAGATGGGCAAGACCAACCACGACGGCGTGACTGCCAACATCACCTTCGACGGCAACGGCGACCTCCAGGGCGGTGCCATCACCGTCTACCGTGTGGAGGGTGGCCAGTGGAAGTTCATCAAGACCATCGGCGGCGCGCCTGCTGCCCCGGCAGCCGCACCTGCCGCGGACACAGCCCCCGCCGCGAAATAGATCTCCCCCCAGAAGAAGGCCCGCAGCAGCGGGCCTTTTTTATGGCAGAAGCGTAAGCCGCCGGCTTATCCCAGGCGGCAGGGCGGGAGTTCTCTTTTGTAATTGGCTTGCCGGGCACCCGATTTACAAAAGAGAACTCCTGTCCTCCCTTTCCCGGGCAATGCCCGCAAGCCATGTCGCCCTCCACCGCGTCTGTCCCACAGGCATTTCCTGCGGTCGTTGGGCTGAAGCCCGACCTTCAGGTGCCCTGAGCTGCAGCAACCGGCCCGCCGTTGAGTCGGGCAGCATTCCTGCGTACCCTTCGCCGAATCGCCACGCCTCCCGTCCAGTTACCTCCCACGCAGGATGCCGCATTTGGACATACTGGTTCAGCAACTCATCAACGGCCTGATCCTGGGCAGCATCTACGCGCTGATCGCGCTGGGCTACACCATGGTCTACGGCATCCTCGGCCTCATCAATTTCGCGCACGGCGAGATCGTGATGATCGGCGCCATGATCACCATCACCTGCCTCAACCTGCTGGTCGGCGCCGGTGTCGA
>JAJNDL010000285.1 GCA_021156385.1 Moraxellaceae bacterium
CGTTCGGCCAGCTGCGGCGCCTCTTCGGCACTGAGCCGGGTGAAGTTCAGCATCAGGCTGGACAGGAAGGGCGGCGGCTCCATGGCCGCGGCGATCACCAGCCAGACCGCCGCCAACCCGCCCAGCACGGCGAACAGCAGGCCGTAGCTGAAGTGGCCGCTCAGCGCCCCTCCCAGCGGGCCGCCCACGAAGGCGCCCAGGAACTGGCTGGTGGAATAGATGCCCATCGCCGTGCCCTTGCTACCGGGCGGGCAGATCTTGCTCACCAGCGAGGGCAGCAGCGCTTCCAGCAGGTTGAAACCGATGAAGAAGAGCGCCAGCCCCGCCACGACCTGCAGCAGCGACTGGTGGAAGTGCGACAGCCAGAGCAGGCTCAGCGCCAGCACGGCCACCGCAGCCACGAAAGTGCCTTTCATGCGCCGATGCTTCTCGGCCACGATGATGGCCGGCACGATGGCCACGAACGACAGGAACAGCACGCCGAGATAAACCCAGCCGTGCTGCGCGGTTTCCAGCCCGCCCTGGTTGCGCAGGAGTACCGGCACCGACATGAAGAAGGCCGCCATCACCAGGTGCAGGGTGAAGATGCCCCAGTTGAGGCGCAGCAGCTCGCGGTGCGCCAGCGCCTCGCGGAACTGCTGCCAGTACGTCGAGGGCGTCTGCTTGACGGCCATCACGGGATCCGGCACCAGCCAGTAGCACACCGCCATGCCTGCGAGGCCCATGAGGCTGGTGGTCCAGAACAGGCCCGACAGGCCGAAGTAGCCGGCCAGCAGCGGCCCGCACACGAAGGCCAGCCCGAAGGACAGCCCGATGCTCATGCCGATGGCCGCCATGGCCTTGGTGCGCTGCTCGACACGGGTCAGGTCCGCCAGCAGCGCCATCACCACGCCGGAGATCGCGCCGGCGCCCTGCAGCGCGCGGCCGATGATGACGCCCCAGATCGAGGTCGACAGCGCGGCGATCGCGCCGCCCACGGCGAACAGCAGCATGCCCTGGATGATGAGACGCTTGCGGCCGATGCGGTCGGAAAGCTGGGACAGGGGAATCTGCAACAGTGCCTGGGTCAGCGCATACATGCCGACGGCCAGGCCGATCAGTACCGGCGTGGCACCTGCCAGTTCGCGCCCGTAGATGGCGAACACCGGCATGATCATGAACAGGCCGATCATGCGCAGGGAAAACAGGCTGGCCAGGGTGGCCACGGCACGGCGTTCGCCGGCAGTCATGGCGTTCATGTAGCGACTCGTTGGACGGCAGGGTACCACCGCGGGACGGCGGGCGGCGCATTCTAGCAGCCGCCGCCAGCCCGCACAGGACTTCATGCAGCGTGGGCGTTCTATCCGGCGTCGACTACCTTTCTCGTATACTCAGCGGTTTGCTTTCGGTCCGCCCCCTCCCTCCGGGCAGGCCGTCCTGAGGTTTTTTATGGACAAGATCCTGATTCGCGGCGCCCGTACCCACAATCTGAAGAACGTCGACCTCGACCTGCCACGCGACAAGTTCGTCGTGATCACCGGCCTTTCCGGCTCCGGCAAGTCGTCGCTGGCCTTCGACACGCTGTATGCGGAAGGCCAGCGCCGCTATGTGGAATCGCTGTCGGCCTATGCGCGGCAGTTCCTCTCGCTGATGGAGAAGCCCGATGTCGACCACATCGAGGGGCTCTCGCCCGCCATCTCCATCGAACAGAAGTCGACTTCGCACAATCCGCGCTCCACGGTCGGCACCATCACCGAGATCTACGACTACCTGCGCCTGCTCTACGCCCGCGCCGGCGTCCCGCGCTGCCCCGACCACGACGTGACGCTGGAGGCGCAGACCGTCTCGCAGATGGTGGACCAGGTGCTGGCCCTGCCGGAGGGCACGGCCATCATGCTGCTCGCCCCGGTGGTGCAGGACCGCAAGGGCGAGCACCTGCATGTCTTTGAACAGCTCAAGGCGGACGGCTTCGTGCGTGCCCGGATCGACGGCATCGTGGTCGACCTCGACGAGGCACCGGCGCTGGACAAGCTGAAGAAGCACACCATCGAGGTCGTCGTGGACCGCGTGAAGGTGCGGCCCGACATCGCCATCCGGCTGGCCGAGTCCTTCGAGACGGCGCTGCGCCATGCCGACGGCATTGCCCTCGTCGCGTTCATGGACGATGCCAAGCGTCCCGACCAGATCTTCTCCGCACGCTATGCCTGCCCGCACTGCGGCTACTCGCTTTCGGAGCTCGAGCCGCGCCTGTTCTCCTTCAACAACCCGGCCGGTGCCTGCCCGAGCTGCGACGGCCTGGGCGTCAAACAGTTCTTCGATCCGGGCCGCATCATCACCGATCCCGACCTGGCGATTTCCGAAGGCGCGATTCGCGGCTGGGACAAGCGCAACATCTACTATTTCGCGCTGCTGGAAGCACTGGCCGAACACTACGGTTTCGACACCGACGCACCGTGGAAGAAACTGCCGAAGAAGGTGCAGAACGTCATCCTGAACGGCTCGGGCAAGGAAGAGATCGGCTTCTACTACTACAACGACCGCGGCCGCCGCGTGACGCGGCACCACACCTTCGAAGGCGTGCTGCCGAACATGGAACGCCGCTACCGCGACACCGACTCGTCGAACGTACGCGAAGACCTGGCGCAATACCTCAGCCATACGGAATGCGCCGAGTGCAACGGCTCGCGCCTCAAGCGCGAGGCGCGTCATGTCTTCATCGAGGAGTGCACGCTGCCGGATGTCGTGAAGCTGCCCATCCGCCGCGCCTGCGACTACTTTGCCGATCTCAGCCTGCCGGGCAAGCGCGGCGAGATCGCGGACAAGATTCTCAAGGAAATCCGTGAGCGCCTGCAGTTCCTCGTGAATGTCGGCCTCGACTATCTCTCCATGGACCGCTCGGCCGAAACGCTCTCCGGCGGCGAGGCGCAGCGCATCCGCCTCGCCTCGCAGATCGGTGCCGGCCTGGTCGGCGTGATGTATGTGCTGGACGAGCCTTCCATCGGCCTGCATCAGCGCGACAACGAGCGCTTGCTCAGCACGCTGATCCGCCTGCGCGACCTCGGCAATACCGTGCTCGTGGTCGAGCACGACGAAGACGCCATCCGTGCCGCCGACTACATCGTCGACATAGGCCCGGGAGCCGGCGTGCACGGCGGCCGCATCGTGGCGCGCGGCTCGTTTCAGGACATCCTCGACAACGAGGACTCGCTGACCGGCGACTATCTCTCCGGGCGCAAGGAGATCGCCATTCCGAAGAAGCGCACGCCGGTCGACAAGAAGAAAAAGCTCATCCTGCGCGGCGCCACCGGCAACAACCTGAAGAACGTCACGGTGGAATTCCCGCTCGGCCTCATGACCTGCGTCACCGGCGTGTCCGGTTCGGGCAAGTCGACGCTGGTGAACGCCACGCTCTTCCCCATCACGGCCAAGGCACTCAACGGCGCCACCGTACTGGACGAAGAGCCGTACGAGGCAATCGAAGGCCT
>JAJNDL010000286.1 GCA_021156385.1 Moraxellaceae bacterium
TGCCGAGGCGCGCGTCGCGCATTACTCGTGGACCTCGTCGCGGTAGAACTCGGGGGCCAGGTCTTCGAAGCGCGTGTAGCGGCCGAGGAAGGCGAGGCGCAGCATGCCGATGGGGCCGTTACGCTGCTTGCCGATGATGATCTCGGCAGTGCCCTTGTCCTGCGACTCGGGGTTATAGACCTCGTCACGGTAGATGAACATGATGACGTCGGCGTCCTGCTCGATGGCGCCGGATTCACGCAGGTCGGACATCACGGGGCGCTTGTTGGGGCGCTGCTCCAGAGAGCGGTTCAGCTGTGAAAGCGCGATCACCGGACACTCGAGCTCCTTCGCCAGCGCCTTCAGCGATCGAGAGATTTCCGAGATTTCGTTGACGCGGTTGTTTTCCAGGCCGGGCACGCGCATGAGCTGCAGGTAGTCGACCATGACGAGGCCGAGCGCGCCGCCGCAGTCGCGCGCCACGCGCCGCGCGCGCGCGCGCACTTCGGTGGGCGAGAGCGCCGGCGTATCGTCGATGAAGAGCTGCTTGTCGCTCATCATCGCCATGGTGGAGGTCAGGCGCGGCCAGTCTTCTTCTTCCAGCTTGCCGGAGCGCACGCGCGTCTGGTCGATGCGGCCCAGCGACGACAGCATACGCATCACGATCGAGTCGGCCGGCATTTCCATGGAGAACACCAGCACCGGCGCGCCATTCATCATGACGTTCTCGACCAGGTTCATGGCGAAGGTGGTCTTGCCCATGGAAGGACGCGCCGCGACGATGACCAGGTCCCCCTTCTGCAGGCCCGAGGTCTTGTTGTCGAGATCGGTGAAGCCGGTGGACAAGCCGGTCAGCGGGTCATTGGAGCTGAACAGCTGCTCGATGCGGTTGACGGTCCTGGCGAGCAGCGGACGCAACGCCTGCGGCCCATCACCCTTGGTCTGCTGCTCGGCGATGGCGAAGATCTTGCGCTCGGCCTCGTCGAGGATCTGCGCCGAGGTCGCGCCTTGCGGCTGGTAGGCCACATCGGAGATTTCATAGGAGGCGCGGATCAGCTGGCGCAGCACGGAGCGCTCGCGCACGATCTCGGCATAGGCAGAGATGTTCGCAGCGGAAGCCGTGTTCTTCACGATCTCGCCGAGATAGGCCATGCCGCCGGCATCGGCCAGCTCGCCCAGCCGGTTCAGGGTTTCCGAGACGGTAAGCGCGTCGCGCGGCTTGCCTTCGTCGGCCAGCATGGCAATGGCCTTGAAGATCAGGCGATGGTCGCGGCGGTAGAAATCCTGTTCGGTCACGATCTCGGCCGCGCGATCCCAGGCGGTCTCCTCGAGCATGAGTCCGCCGAGCACGGACTGTTCCGCCTCCAGCGAATGGGGTGGCAGCTTGAGATTGGCGACAGCGCCTTCGGCGCCCGTGGCCTGGAAGGGGGGCAGAGGTATATCGGTCATGGGAGTGCTTCCGGAATTATCGAAGATTAACCGACCTGTATTAGGAAGACAGCAGCAATTGCGTTGCCTACGCGACCAGTGGGCATGCATCGCGCGCAAACGCCGGCCGCCGGTCAGGCCGCGGCGCCGACAGGCTGCCGGAGGCGCCCCTCAATCTGCCGGCACGCATGACTGCCCCCAAAAAGAAAAGGCGCTGCAGCTTGCGCTGCAGCGCCTTCGGTACAGCAGGTGCCGCGCTTACTCGGCGACGACCGTGACCTTCACCGCCACCGTCACTTCCGGGTGCAGTTGCAGGTCGATGTCGTAATCGCCGGTGGAACGCAGGGCGCCGGTGGGCAGGCGCACTTCGCTCTTGTCGACGGCTTCGCCGAGCTTGCTGATGGCTTCGGCGATGTCGCGGGTACCGACGGAACCGAACAGCTTGCCTTCATCGCCGGCCTTGGCCGCAATCACCACGGCCAGGGCGCTGATGCGCTCGCCGCGAGCCTGGGCATCGCCCAGCTGCTCGTTGGCCTTGCGCTCGAGTTCGGCGCGGCGGGCTTCAAAGTCAGCCACGTTCTTTTCCGTAGCAGGAACTGCCTTGCCCTGGGGAATCAGGAAATTACGGCCGTATCCCGGCTTCACCTTGACCTTGGTACCGAGCGCACCGAGGTTCTTGATCTTCTCAAGCAGAATGACTTCCATCACTCGTCTCCCGGATTACTGGTGGTTGTCGGTGTAGGGCAGCAGGGCCAGGTAGCGGGCCTGCTTGATGGCGAGGCCGAGCTGACGCTGGTAGCGTGCCTTGGTGCCGGTGATGCGGCTGGGGACGATCTTGCCCGTCTCAGTGATGTACTGCTTCAGGGTTTCGATATCCTTGTAATCGATGTACTTGATGTTTTCCGCCGTGAAACGGCAGAACTTGCGACGACGGTAGAAACGTGCCATGACGTTCTCTCTCCTATTCGAATCTCTCAATCGCTTGCGCGTGAATCAGTAACTGCTGCGTGTCGCGGTGGCTGGCCTGGGCCAGCAATCCTTCCACCTTGATCCGGTTGCCCGGGCGCAGGCTGTCGACCTGCCGCCCCAGTTGCTCGCCGGTGACCTTCACGATCACCTCGGCCCGCACTTCGCGGGGCTTACCATCCAGAAACTGGAGGGAGCGATGCTCCAGACACAGCTCGCGGTGGATGACTCCGGCCGGACTGGTTCGCGAGGCTTTGACTTCCTTCACGAGGCCGGTGATCCGGACGACGTTCTGCTCCATGCAGCGTTAACCGCCTTACTCGCCAGCGTCCTCGGTAGAAGCAGCCTCTTCGGTGCCTTCATCGGAACGGGCGGCTTTGCGGCTGCGCTTCTCTTCCGCGCTCTTGGCCATCAGGGATTCCTCGGTGATGGCTTCGTTGCGACGGATGATGAGGTTGCGAATGACCGCGTCGTTGTAGCGGAAGGCTTCGGCGAGTTCGTCCAGGGTGGCCTGGCCGCACTCGACGTTCAGGAGAACGTAATGAGCCTTGTGGATCTTGTTGATGGGGTAGGCCAGCTGGCGACGACCCCAGTCTTCGTGGCGATGGATCTTGCCACCGGCTTCCTTGATGGAGCTGGTGTAACGCTCAACCATGGCGGGCACCTGCTCGCTCTGGTCGGGGTGCACCAGCAGCACGATTTCATAATGACGCATTGAATGCTCCTTATGGGTTGGCAGCCTCGACGACGCCAACAGGGCGGAAGAGGCAAGGAGTACGCGGCCGCTCTTGCGAACCCGGCAGAGCCGGTGGCACGCGCCCCGTCGCGGGTTGCGAAAGGGGCGGCAAGTCTACGGGAAAGGCCCGGGGCTCACAAGGCGGGGCGGCCTTTGCTGCTTTACGCCTGGTCCCCGTCCGCCCGGCCATAAGGATTCGGATAAGAAGCATGTCTAATGGCCAGCCGGGCACAATTGACGCGTTGCTGTCCGGAAAGGCTTTCCGCTAAGATGGCTTAGCCTTACAAAACATAACAAAGAACAAAAAGCAGGCTCGACCTGCAGGCTCGCCCCATGAAGCAAACGACC